>CAMYLH010000200.1 GCA_947259065.1 uncultured Desulfobacterales bacterium | reverse complement strand
ACCCTATTGTCGGAAGGAAAATCCAGCAAAGAGATCGCTAAGCTTTTGTTCATCAGCCCCCGCACCGTTGAGCATCACCGGACCAGCATTAATAGAAAGCTGCATATTCAAAATATTGTGGATCTTGTAAAATATGCTATCCGCGAAGGTTACACTTCGCAAGACACTTAATCTCGCCGGCTACCAGATTTGAAAACCTAACAGTTAAATTTCCAATCCCCCCGGATTGCCCAATATCCCCAATCAGAATTCGAGCCTGTACAACATTTTCTGACACACTTAAAGACAGCAATAGGTATTTCTACCTATCTACAATTGGGTAACTTCCACAATTGTCATTGGACTATTTTTTAATATATAAAAGATTACCCATATCTTTTCGAATTGGGCCGGCCTTAAATCTAAAGGTATTCAATTTGTCATGCGATTAAATTAGCGATAATTTTCTCAAATTTGGATTTTATATTTTGGCTACAAATTTCAAAATTAGAGTTTACAGTAATAAAGTGAACTTATGCTCAAGAAATTTCGGATCTCACGAATTAATTCTGGCACGCTTTAACTTCCGGCCCGAACGGTCTAAAAACGATTAACAACTGGGGCAGCAGCGTCAAAATTGGACAGGGCCAGGATTGAGAACCCGATAATTACCGTCACCGATGTGTAATAAATGGCATAGCCGATGCTGTTGTGACAGCGAAAAATCGTTTTAACATAATTGCGCTCGACAATGAACTCCTGCCTGAACCTGTAAATGTAGTGAATGGTGTTATCGACAGCAATGCCCATGCTGATCGCCGCGATGGTGATGGTCATCATGTCAAGGGGAATGTTCAGCCAGCCGATCACACCCAGGACGGCGCCAATCGCCAGCAGGTTGGGCGTAATCGCAATCAAGGCTATTTTAAAAGACCTGAACAGGATTAGAAACATCCCCATCAGTGCAATGACAACGAAGCCCAGCGTCAGAATCTGTGACTTAAACAGACTTTGCAGCATATTGTTGTACAGCACCAGCAATCCGGTCAAATGGACATGGTCTTCGCTCAACCCCAGCTTATTGATCAAATCATATCTGATTTTTTTCAGCAATTCATCCCGTCTTAAAGATTTCTCGGAATCCCTGATGCGGATAGCGTAGCGCACTTGATTATGTTCCACGGATACATAGGGCTTTAAAACCATGGTCTTAAACTTGTCGGGCAGTTCGCCATACAATAAGGCCAATTGAAAATTGTCCAGCGGTCGGCCGTTATTCACGTCTTCAGCGATCTTCAGCATCGTTGCCAGCGACACAACCTTGCCGGTCTCGGGCAGTTGGTCAAGATAATCATGTATTCTAGTGATCCGTGCCATCTTTTCGGCAGTAAACCAATATCTCCCATCATCTTCTGCGCTCTCGAATTCGTCAAACTCTTCAAATTCATCGTCGCTTTTCGCATCGAGCACGGGGACCGGAACTTGGGAAGATGCCTCGGATTCATCAACTTCAATGATAACATCCAGCGGTGAAGTTCCGCCCAGCTTTTGATCAATGACCTTCAAGCCTTGATAGATTTCAGTCGTATCCTTAAAATAGTCAATAAAGCTGTTTTCAACCATCAGTCTGGAAATCCCGAAGAGACTGATGCCAAAGATGATAGCGCTTGATACCAGTACCGTTTTGCCATGGTTTGCGGTGAAACCGGCCAAAAATGATGTCAATGAATAACGCGATCTTCTATTCGTTCCTCCGGGCCGGGCAGGACCTTTATGCACCACCATCAACCCGGCCGGAAAGAGCAGAAAGGTCACTCCCAGGGAAACAATAATCCCGGCAATCATCATCCATCCAAACGTTTTGACGGGCAGCAGGTCGCAGAGCAGCAGCGATCCAAAACCGGCAATCGTTGTCAATGCGGCATACAGGCAGGGAGTCACCATTAGACGGACGGTATCCAAAATAAGGTTTCGCTGTTCGGCATCAGGATTCCGGAATTCGAGGTCCCTGTAACGTACGATCAGGTGGATCGTAATCGCCATCGTAATGATCAGTTGCAACGATATGAAGTTGGAAGAAATCACTGTGACCTGCCAGCCGAACGTTCCCAGAAGACCCATCATGGAAATTGCCGAAAAAGCGCAACAGAGCATCGGCAATAAAACCCAGCGAGAATTTCTAAAAATTATGCTCAGGGTAACTATCAGAAAAAACAGGACCCCGATTCCGAATACTTTCAGGTCACTCTTAATAAAGCTGATCATATCGTCTGCGATCATGCTGACCCCGCCCAGAAACAGCTCGGCGTCCCGGCGGTATTTTTCCATGATGGTACGGATTTTAGCAATATCCTGGTGCCTGGTTTTCTTGTTCTTTTCGCGGAGCTCTTCAAGTTGTTCGGTGATATTTTTAAATTCATCCAACTCTGACGCCGTAAGCGGCTTATCAGCCTGTTTTATTCGCAACAGATCGCGACGGGTCAACATGCCCTGAAAGCGCTCATCGGTGTGGAGTTTAATTTGCAAGGCAGTGGTTTTCAGATCCGGGCTGACCAGCAGATTTTGATAGAGGGGGCTTTTGCTGAACTCAATTTTAGCCAGCCGGCGGTCAGTTGTTGGCGATTCGAGGGTCTGGGTACCGGCGGCAGGTTTTTGTCCCCCGACCGGCTCAGGTGAACTCTTCAGCAACGGAGCGTCTAATATTGAAATGACCGATGACACCCCCTTCAGTTGCCTTAAATCATCACGCAGGCGTGTTAGTTGTGCCAGTGATTCATCTGAGAATAAATCGTTTGCAGGGGTATAGATCATCAACAAATAGTCATGGCTCCCGTAGCGAGATTTAATAATTCGGGAATATATGAAGTCTTCATCGGTCTCAAGAATCAGCGTTTCCGTTGAAGCGTCCAGTTTAAAATCCTTGGCTTTGTATCCAAGAAAAGCGATGACTGCCTCCAGTTTAAAATCCTTGGCTTTGTATCCAAGAAAAGCGATGACTGCCAGAAGACATAGTAAGATGAGTCGCGGTCGCTCTAAGACGATTTTATCGTAAAAGGGTGTTAACAGTGATTTACGGTTCTTCATAGCAATAATTATTTGAGGTCGCCCGTTAATAGGCGGGTCAAACATCAACCCTGCAATCAGCGACCACCAGCAGAGCTGGGGGTATGAGGATGGCCCCTTGAAGGGGCCGGGGCCAGCTCTGCTGGTGGTCGCTAATTTTATATGACGAACACAAGGTGTAGAAGTTCCAGGACATTAACTATCGGCCGGGTCTTCCAATTTTAGCAGAAGATCGTCAATTGTTCCACTTTTAAGGATACTGCTAAATTGGGTCCGGTAGCTTCGGATAATGCTGACGCCCTGAATTTCCAAATCATAAATTTTCCAGTTATTCTCGGCTTTATATAACTTGTACAGAATGGATATTTTCTTGTCCTTAGAAACCAGATACGTTTGGGCATGGACTTTTTTGCTCACTTGAACGGATGGTTCATAAATAACCTTTTCATTGGTATACAGATTGAAATTATTGAGATACGACGCCTTCAAACGTTTGATAAAAAGTTCTGTGAATCTTTCTTTTTTATCCTGGGACAATCCGGGCCAATGCTTTTTCCCCAAAGACAGCCGCGCCATTAGCTCGAAATCAAACATCGGCGTAACGATATCAACGATCTCTTTATTTTTCGCCTGTTCTTCAAGATCCATTTTCTGCAAAACAGTAAATACTGCGTCAAGATTATTCTTTAATAATTTCTCGACCTCACTTTTATCATCGGCCGCAGCTGACTGGCAGAATAAAAGCAAGCTAATAACAGCAACCAGCAGGTTTTTCATAATCTATCCTTTACTAGTACATCATAGAATTTTTCTTGTCGTCTCAACTCTCCAGTGACTCATTTCATAAGCCACCGGCTATGCCGGTGAGAATTTAAAAGGTTCTACCGTTACAGCGAGGGCATGCTTCATGATGCAAAGCTGATTGATGCCGGCGGCTTATGAATTAAATCAGCGGCCACCAGCAGAGGTGGCCCCAGCTCTGCTGGTGGTCGCTGATTGAGGTAATACAAAAAGCTGCTATGCCTGTCAACTCTGAATTCTTGATTTCCATAACAAAATCAGATCTTTTTCCCATTAGGATACGTAAGTGACTCGTTGACGGGCTTTGCGCCAATATCGGTCAGCGCTCTTTCCAAAGATGGGATTGATCGGTCTGATATATTTCTTGATATCTTGCATGGAGGCAACACCCTTCCGATGAAAAAAAAGCCTAAGATTATGTCGGAATAGCTGAATTTTGATTTAAGTTTTGACCTGGCATGCCGATGAAACTGTTAATCAGTCTAACATGGCAAAAGCAGGTTGTAACCTTAAATTTCGATCTCCTTTCCGGCGATCTGAAATATTCTCGATTGGATAAAACTCAAATGTCGGATTCGGCACCAAAAATATTCAGGAACTGACTACATGGATATTGCAACTATTATAGGCCTGGTCGGCGGAACGGTCCTGGTTATTGTCTCTATCCTTATCGGCGGTTCCTTCTCAATTTTCGTTAACATTCCGGGATTACTTATCGTTGTTGGGGGAACCATTGCCACCGGTTTTATCAAATTTACCATGGCAGATGTTATCAATTCCATTAGCGTGGCAATGAAGGCGTTTACGGTTAAGATTGATCCGCCGGAAGAAATCATGGAAAAAATGGTTTCAGTTGCTAAAGTCGCCAAAGAAAGGGGCCTGATGGCGCTGGAAAGCGAGAAACCGGATGACGTGTTTGCGGCCAAGGCCTTTCAGTTTCTGGCAGATGGGTTTGACGAACAACAAATCAAGGAATTGCTACAAAAAGACATCAACCTGACCATCCAGCGTCACATGACCGGACGAAATGTATTTAAAGGCATGGGTGGCTCGGCGCCGGCCTTCGGGATGATTGGAACCCTCATCGGTCTGGTTCAAATGCTCGCCAATATGGCAAATCCTCAGGACATCGGACCCGCCATGGCGATAGCCCTGTTGACAACACTTTATGGCGCGCTGATTGCCAATCTGATTTGCTTGCCCTTGGCAGATAAACTGGCTTTAAGAAGCCAGCAGGAACAAATATCTAAAAATCTGATTCTCGATGCCGTTCTGGGAATTGCTAGGGGTTTATCCGGAATGGTGTTCCAGGAGACACTTAAAATCCATCTTTCGCCGAAAGACCGCCTGAAGATCGTGCCAAAAGATAAAAAGGAGGCTAGTGCTTAGTGAGTGAAGAAGAACTCCCTCAAGAGGAGGTGGAGGAGGGTGCGCCCCTGTGGGTAGTAACCTTCGGTGATCTGATGAGCTTACTCATGTGCTTTTTTGTTCTCCTGCTGTCTTTTTCCGAAATGGACCGGAAGAAATACAAAATGGTTTCGGGATCAATGGCAAATGCCTTCGGAATTCAACGCGAAAAGCCGGTCTTTGAATCTCCAAGGGGTCAAAAAATGATCGCCAAAGAGTTCGATCAGGCGGTCATGATTACAAAAATAGAAGAGTCTATAAAACCAATTATAGACGAAATAAAAAATGAATATGAAGAGCTGAAGGACGCTGTTGAATTAGAGGTAGGGGAAGATAAAGTAACCATTCGCATGATGGGAGAGACTACCTTTGATACCGGTAAAGCCGAACTGCACCCGGCATTCGGGCCGCTGCTGGAAAAAATCGGAGCGGTCCTAAGCCAAACCAAGGGCGAGATCATCATTGCCGGCCATACCGACAACGTCCCCTTAAGTGGCGGGCTGTTTGGCTCCAACCTGGGATTGTCCATGGCACGTGCCGGTTCGGTAGCCGAATATTTGCTCCGGTCAACCTCAATTGATCCAAAGAGATTGTCAACCATGGGCTTTGGTGAGTACCGTCCGCTGACTTCCAACAACACCCTTCAAGGACGCCGGAAAAATCGACGCGTGGAAATTATCGTGAGCGATTAACTCTACTTTGTCATATTTTACTCTGATATTGTGACTAAAATAGCTATAACCTGTATCTCCAGCAACTGAAAATCACCAACGAACCCGGCAAAAAAATGAAATCCGGCAAAAAATTAATACTAACTGTGGTTATTCTCTTTTTTTCTATTATCCCTGCGGCTTTCGCAGACACCGTGGTTCTAGAAAACGGTAGAGAGCTAAAAGTTGAACGGACCTGGCAGGAAGGGGGACAATTATACTTTATTTTTCATGGAATTAAGGCCTGCATCCCTCAAAGTAAAATATCGCGCATTGAAAGCGACTCAGATGATCGTATCAAAACCGTTGCTTTAAAAAATAAAGCAAGAAACGAGTTGAAAAGAAATAGCCGCAAGTCTGGCGAAGATGTCAGCCAGGGTCAACCGGAAGAGACAGCACAGATGGATTTAAATTCTTCCGGGATAGCCATTCCAACAGAGCCATGCTCTGCATTGCGAAAGGACGGATTTTGTGATCTGCAATGGGGGCGCAAGGTGTCCGGTGTAGATGGTTTGTATATACAACAAACCGTTTCCGATTTGGATGAGGTTGTCGAATATGTGCGCCCAAAGGTTTTTTTAAAAATCGGTGATGCTGCACTGGAATCCGTTATTTATGCTTTCTGGCGGGATCAGCTATACACGGTTACCGTATGGACCAAGGGTCATTCCAATTTCACCGCCCTGCGTGATGCAGTGTTCGAGGAGTTTGGCCCAGGTATTCGAAACGATACGACCTGTGAAAGGTATCTTTGGTCTAATGAACTCAGCGATATCATGCTGGATTATATTCAAGATGGCCAGTATGGTATGCTGTGGCTGAGATCCAAGGAAATGGATCGCCAATGCAAAACTTCCCAAATAAAGAGCCACGCATCCTATCTTAAGCGGTTGAAATCAAGACCATAAGCGTTCATCCAATTCTTCAATAAAATGCCATTACCCATTTTCTAATTTGATCAAATCTCTGATAACATTCCCGCCATTCCTTGCCATGTTTTTTTGCTGCACAAGGGTAAACCTCAATACGACAATTCCATTCCCGGTTCGGTATCATTGACAAAATCGATTCAAACAGGTGCTGTTAACTGATTGCCGTTGGAGGCTGTGAAGACGGCCTATTTTTCCTGTGAACGGTGACTTGACAGATACCCATTTACTATTAGTTTAATATTAAACTGCTTAATATTGAGGTTAATATGAGAAGAGAGCATCGGGGCAATGCAGAAAATCAAGCCTTGAGCACTTACGTTAAGCTAATGCGGGCGGCCGAATCGGTGACTGCCCGAGTACACAAGCATTTGGCTTCTGCGGGGTTGACTCTCAGCCAGTTTGCGGTCCTTGAAGCACTTTTTCATTTGGGGCCTTTATACCAAGGGGAAATCGGCCAAAAGCTCCTTAGAAGCAGCGGGAACATTACGATGGTGATCGATAACCTTGAAAAGCGGGGTTATGCCAAACGCGAGCGCAAAAAAGAAGATCGACGGTTCATGCTGGTTCGACTGACCGAGGAAGGCTCTGAGCTCATCAGCAAAGTATTCCCGCCCCATGCCGCTGTGGTTGCGCGTGAAATGAGCGTGCTGAGTGCGAAGGAGCAGGAAACGTTGGCGCAGCTATGTAAAAAACTTGGGTTAAAAAAAAGAGGTAATAAATAGCGGAACTATATCCCAAATAAAGGTAATATCCACCGGCTTTTAGCGAGGACCTTTTTGGGGCTATAGAACCGTAAAATAATAACCACCAGAGGGGGATCTATCATGAAAGTATTAATTGTCTTTTATTCTACCTATGGACATATTTTTAAAATGGCGGAAGCCGTCGCCGAGGGCGCAAAAGAGGTCACAGGGGCTGAAGTCAAAATTTTACGCGTTCCGGAGACACTTCCCGAAGAGGTGCTTGAAAAAATGGGGGCTGTTGACGCCCAAAAAGCTTTTTCCCATGTTCCGCTCTGCACCGTTGATGAGCTGGCAGAAGCGGATGCGATTATCTTCGGCACACCCACTCGTTTCGGCAATATGTGCGGACAAATGCGCCAATTTCTGGACGCCACCGGTCAGCTGTGGGCCAACGGTTCTCTGATTGGCAAAGTGGGAAGTGTCTTTGCCAGCAGCGCCACCCAGCACGGCGGTCAGGAA
>CAMYLH010000199.1 GCA_947259065.1 uncultured Desulfobacterales bacterium | reverse complement strand
TGACTGCCCACTTCCGCATTCCGACTTCCCACTTCTACTTCGCTCTTTCCAAAGCCTTAAGTCCCATGCGCTTTACCAGAACCCCAACCATTTCTCTCCGGTACCAGGCAAGGCCCCGGATGCTGTCTCTGACTTTTGATTCTTCGCCGGCCAGTCTACCGGCCTCCGTCAGAGATTTTTCATCAACCGTCTTGCCGATTAGATATTTTTCGGCCTGATGGCATCGCAGCGGTGTGGGCGCAGCAACTCCCAGACAAATCCGGGCCCTGGCGCATGTCTGCATGTCTTCCTCCAGACTTAGCAGGACGCCGACACCGAGCATGGGGAGTTCCATGGCTTCCCGTCGGCCGTGCTTGATATAAGCACCTCCGGTACGGGCAAGCAATGGGGGGATAACAATTTCAAGAAGGATTTCACCGCCGGCCAGATCGCATTGACCGGGTCCCAGAAAAAACCGTAAAAGTTCCAGGGTTCTGTGCCCCTTGGTTCCGTAGATGTGCGCCTTGCCGTCCAGGGCAATCAGCGGTATGGCTCCGTCCGCCGAGGGAACGGCATTGACCAGATTGCCGCCGATGGTTGCAACATTGCGAATCTGAACGCAACCGATGTTTTTAACGGCATCATGCAAAATCGGGTAGTTAAGCTGGACGATGGATGATTTCTCTATGGCGCGATGGGTGATGAAGGCACCGATAAAGAGCTCCCCGGTTTCATGGTTCAGGAAAGGGCGATCCTGCCCCAGAATGTGCTTTAGAGAAATCAGATAATCCGACGCCAGCTTGCCTTCTTTAACCTTAACCAGCACATCGGTACCCCCGGCAATATATTTCGCCCGGGCCCCATAGGATTCGTGCAGTGAAATGGCCTCATCCAGATTTTTAGGAACGAGGTAGTTGAATTTTCTCATAAAAACCTCTTTTGAAATGTCTAATGAAGATTGAAAGTTAAAGTCGGAGTTGACAATTTGGCCTCCGGCCTCTCCGAGCTGTAGGCTCTATCTACGAGCCGGAAGCCATAGGGGCATACGCCTACGCCCAGGCGAGAAGTCGTAAAGATTGGAAGACAGATGTCAATTTTAATTTTTACTCAATCAACTTATTCAACTCTGTCAACCCAATCAACCATATATGCCTGCAACCTTCTTGATCCTCCTGCACCTTCCACTGAGCGATGTCTTACTCTATGCGCCATGCCCTTCTATGCCCTCTGCGCTATGCCCTTTTATCCTATCTTCAGCACGATCGCAGCACCCGTATCCCCGGCGGCACAACCGCCAAAGAGCAGATATCCACCACCGGCCATGACCACCTCTTCGATCCCTTCGATAATCAGGCGTCCGGCCGTCGGTCCCTGGGGATGCCCGAAAATAAGGGAACAGCCGAAGTTGTTCATCTGATTGACATCGACAGCCAGTTTATCCGCTAGGTATATGTCATTGGCGGCGAAAGGATTGTGCGTTTTAATGGCTTTGAGGTCAGCGGCCGAAATCCCGGCATTATCCAGGGCCATTTGAGCCGCGGGATAGACTGCCGCTGCCATATAAGCCGGTTTGGCTCGATTGTATCCGTAAGAAATCACCTGGATTTCGACATCCGGATCTGCGCTGAGTTCTTTGGCTTTTTCACGGGTGGCGACGGTGATGGCACAATGGCCGTCCGCCGGGTGGGTCTGGGCACCAAAGGTGTGAACCCCGTCCGGCAACACCGGTCTGAGCTTGGCCAGTCCCTCGGCAGTGGTCTCCATGATACCTTCGTCCTCTTCGAGCATAATCGTCTTCTTCTTGGAAACCTGAAGCATCACCGGATACATATAGCGTTTCTGAAAAGCCCGATCGTCGGCCAGCGCATCCTGATACTGCTCGTATCGTCTCAACGTTACGGCATCGCACTGTTCCCGGGTGATGCCGGCTTCTGTCGACACGTTTTCAGCCGTTTTAATCATGGCTTCTCCGGGCCAGGGATCTTTGGCGAAGTTGTCCATCAGCCAGTCTTCGGAAATCACCTGGGCTCCGGGACCCTTGGGATTGGGCCAGATCGCGTGCGGACCGTTGGAACACCGATCGGTCATCAGGCACATGGGGGTTTGGAATAAACCGGTCTCAACCCCGACACTGGCCTGGTACACGGCGATAGTGGAGGTTGAGCAGGCCTGGCTGACCAGAATTCCGGGTATTCCGGTGGCTCCCATCATGGCCGCCGCCCAGGGGCCGCCGTAAAACCCGTGAAGTTGGTGGACGGTGATGCCTAAAAAAAGATAATCATAAATCTTCGGATCCCAGTTTTTTTCCGCCAGCCATCTTTTGGCCGTCTCGGCAGCCAGTACGATGGAATTCTCATTGGCCATGCTCCCCTGCCAGCGTGAAAATGGAGAACTGTAATAACCCTTGTACGGAATATACGCTTTCGTCAACATTGCAATCTCCTTCATCGTTCGTAATTCATTATTGGTTATATGGGAATCCTGTATTTGCCAGTTTATAGTTTTTTTTAAACCACGAAATACACGAAACAAACGAAATATTTTTATAATAAAATTGTTTTTTAGTGTATTTCGTGCTTTTCGTGGTGAAATTATTCCTTTCGGTGTGAGTACTCACTCCGGGCGATGGTCAAAAAACCGTCTTGATTTGCGCTCCGATCTCGGCAAAGAACAGTAGTCCAAAATATCTACCTCACAACTGACCAATATTTTCTTTTTTATCTCGGTCTGCACCTGTGCCGCGAGTTCGGGCTTTTGGGATGCATCTAAATCATCACAGCACTCCAGCCGGATGGTCATATAGTCTTTGCCGTCATCTTTTCTTGCCAGATGAACCTGGTATTCACAACCGGCATCTGAAATTGAAGATAGTACTTCATCAATCTGTCCCGGATAGATGTTTACGGCCCGGAAAATGATCATGTCATCCGAGCGACCCAGGATTCGGTCATGCATGGGAAGAACGTTGCCACAGGAACAGGGATGATCGATCAGCCGTGTCAAGTCCCGCGTCCGGTAGCGAATCAGCGGAGCGGCTTCCTTACACAAGGTGGTGACCACCATTTCGCCGATCTCGCCGGCTGACACCGGTTCGAGTGTCTCCGGATCGAGAATCTCCAGGATATAGTAGTCTGCCCAGTAATGAATTCCCTCGTGCCTGGAACAATCCAGCCCTGTCCCCGGACCATACAACTCGGTCATTCCAGGAATATCGAACATCTCCTCCAGACCCAAGAGATCCTTGATCCGTGTGCGCATGGCATCGCTGCTTCTCTCCGAACCAAAGATCATCTTTTTGAGCGCAATTTTGTCTTTCAGGTTTCGGCGGTTTATCTCCTCGGCCATCAGAAGGCCCATGGATGCCGTACAGCACATCGCGGTGGACTGAAGATCAACCAGAAACTGACACTGCATGTCGATGTTACCCGGTCCCACCGGAAGCGCCATGGCACCAAATTTTTCACAACCCAGCTGAAACCCTACCCCGGCTGTCCAGATTCCGTATCCCACGGCAATTTGCACCCTGTCTTCGGCGGTAATCCCGGCCATTTCATAACATCTGGCAAAAAAATGAATCCAATCGTCGATATCTTTCTGGCTGTAGCTTAAAATCTTTCGTCTGTCCGTCGTACCGGAGGAGGCATGAATTCGAACCACCTCGGATTCAGGAACCGAAAGGAGTGCAAACGGGTAGCCTTCGCGCAGATCATCGGCGGTGGTGAAAGGCAATCTTCGAAGGTCATCGAACGTTCGAATATCTTCGGAACGGACGCCGGCTGCTTCCAGCTTTTCCCGATAAAGGGAAGATCCCCGGTAGGCGTGGTTAATCGTCCATTGCAGACCTTTTAACTGGTGCTGCCGGAGTTCATCAAGATTTTCAAAAGAGGGCATGAAGGTCTTTGCCATGGTGCACTCCTTTTGGCGATTATTGGCTTATAGCTGACAACATGTTGTAGAATACGGATAGAGGTTTCAGGTGTCAGGTTTCGGGTGTCAGGTCTCATAAGAATTTTATTATTTATATTGATTAAAAAAGACTGAGCGAAGCGATTCCACCCTTCCCTCCGGGGCCGCTTCCAGCCCGTAGGCTTATATACCGGAGGCTTACAGGCCGGAGGGTAGGCCCCGAATGGCCCCTATGGGCCGGAGGCCGCATTCCGACTTCTCTTCTATTCCGCATTCGTCATTCGTCAATCATCATTCCTTCCAGCTCGTACCTTCTCAGTCTCTACCGGGTCCACTTTCAACATCGCCGGATCAATCACAACGCCGTAATCATCCCGGGCCTTTTCGATGCTCACATATCCATTGACCACATCCGCTTCCACCGCCTGGGGGTCGCGCTGCAGGGGATCACCGTATCCGCCGCCGCCGGCACTTTCAAATTGAATGATATCACCGGGCAGGCACAGCGTCAGGCCACTGGGATCCCCGGCCTGTGCGTTGATCAAAAACCGCGCTGCGGAACCCGGCCCCGCGCCGAACAGACCGCGGGGAGGATACTTGTAGCGTCCCGCCTGAACCGCAATCGAGGTCGGTCCCTGAGGAGCGTGGTCATCGTCGGGAACCCGAATCGTCATCTTTCTGCCCAGGCCGCCCCGCATTTTCCCCGGACCACCGGAGTCACAGACCAGGCTGCGTTCTTCCACGATCAACGGTGTGTCACTCTCAAAAATTTCCACCGGCGTATTGGCCCCGTTGGCCGGGAAAATAGCACAGTGGTGGCCGTCCATACGGCTGCCGGCCCCGAGTCCGCCCCCCCGGATAATCATGGTCAGCCAGGGGGCTGCGTTGTACCGTTTGCCGTAAAAAATGTTGGTTTGGGCCGGAGTGCCGCCGCTTTCTGCGATGATGTTGTCCGGAGTGGCTGCGGCCAGGGCTTTGTATACCATCTCGGTCATGAAATGACCGATCTGCATCCGGGCCGCTACAGCCGCCGGAAATCTACAATTGACCACCGTACCTTCGGGAGCAGTCATCTTCACTGGACGAATGGCACCTTCATTGATGGGGATATCGGGATCGAAGGCGCTTTTGACGGCCATAAATACATAGGCGTAGGTAAAATTATAAACGACGTTGCCGCCCCAATCCACCTGGGAGGAGGTGCCGTCAAAATCGATGTTAATATCGCTGTCTTTGACTTCCACCGACACCTTAATGGCAATGTCTTCCCGCTTACCGGC
>CAMYLH010000198.1 GCA_947259065.1 uncultured Desulfobacterales bacterium | reverse complement strand
AACCAGCTCATCCACCAGCGGGAAACGGGTCATGAGCTCGGATTTCATGATAATAATTTCTTTTGCGATGGTTTTTTCCTCGTTTAAGGTCGGCAGGCACAAAGAAATTTTAACCTTTTTTTCCTGCTTTTCGTCGACCAGCCGGGAAAGATCGCCGAATTCCGAATAATGAAAGGTATTTTCTTTTAGCCAGTTATTGTTCATCGCAAACCCCGCCGTCGATGGCTTTCAATACGCCGATGATCTGGGCTATCCCTTTGAACATGGGCTCAATTTCCATGGTGGCATTCGGGGTATAAGAATTTTCTCCATGAGTAATCCCCACGGTTACCGTCGGTATTTTTCGAGACAGAAAAATGGACAACGCCGATTCGGTTGATTTGCTGACCGGTTTAATGTCCAGCGTTTTTAATATCTCGGCCGTGTTTTTTACCAGCGGATGATTGAATTTTAATCTGGCGGCCTTCAGGTTACTGATGGTTTTCAAATCCAGGCCGACTTCATTTTCATGGCCGATCCCGTCGACGATATCTTTGAGGTCACTGTAAATAGATTTGACCATTTTGTAAGAATCGCTGCGGATTTCAAATCCCAGGGTGGCATCATAGGCAATTTTTCCATGGTTGATTCCCCCGGTGATTTTGCCGATGACGATACGCGCCCTCGGTCTCTGGGAAAGACGCAGGTTCAAAATTTCGTTAATGACTTCATTGAGTATCAATATCGCATTCGGGGTGAATTTATACATCACGCCCTTTTCCTCGGGGATGTTGCAAACGATCTCGCCCCTGATCATTCCATCCGAAAAATAGTTGAGCCGGCCGAGCTCAACGCCTTCCAAGCAGATAGCACCCCGGATCGGGGTCGGCCAGGTTTTTAATAGATGCCGAACCCCGCGCAAATTGCCTTTGCCGATGGACTGGATGGTACCGGCCAGCACAACATCCGATTCAAAACGCAATCCCAGTCTTTCGAATATGATCGGCAGTGACGCCAGGACACCCACACCGAGGGAATTATCCAATATGCCCGGTCCGGTGATGGTATTTTCCCGGATGGTGTAATTGTGAACGATGTCCCTTTCAAAAAAGGTATCCAGGTGGGCCACCACGAAAATAGGCGGTTTTTGTGGGGAGGTTCCTCTAACGATTCCGATAGGGTTGCGATAACCGTCGGTGGTCACTTCATCGACCCCGAACTCAGCTAGCCGTTCCTGGAAGAGACTACTGCGTCTTTTTTCTTTAAATGTAGGTGCGGGAACCTGGCCGATTAAAACGATGTTGGTTATAATCGTATCTCTTATGGCCTTTATTTCATCGACCAAGGCCGGCAGGTTTTTAAGGAACTCGTTCATTATATTTACCTGAAATTCATCGAGATGCTTTGTTTGCCGCGCATCGGCCGACGGTTTGATAAGATCTCTTGGAAATTAGACCGTTCTTGCGCCGACAATGATCCAACCATCGGTTTGCGCTGGCAATTGCCTTTGATGAGGACAATCAGCGTCACAGCATCTCATGTATATCAAAAACTGCAAAAAGGTCAATTGGTAAGTATTTTGGGATACTCGTTAAGATTTGCCGGCAAAGCTATTTGTTTGAGGTTTAACTCTTTTTGCTATCATAATATTTTACAATCGCATTGCACAGCCCGGGGATAGTATAGGATTTCGCAGTGATCGGAACTTCAAAGCCTGATTCTATGGCTGTTTCGGTGGTTATGGGACCGATGCTTGCAACGGTGATGCCTTTGATGAGTTGTTTAAAGCTATCCGGAGGGAGAAGATCTTTAAAGTTTTGTACGGTGGACGAACTGGTGAAGGTAATTAGATCAATGGTCTGTTCTTCGAGCCGATTAATGAGTTGATTGGTTTTTCCCCGGACTTTCTCAGTGAGGTAGGCGGCCACTTCATCGACTTCGGCACCCATTTTCCGCAATTCCACCGGCAGAACGGGTCTGGCTTCCTTGGCCCGCGGTAGCAATATCTTCTTACCCTCTAATTCTATTTGGCGAAAAGCATCAACAACGGCTTCTGCCCGGTAGCTTCTCGGAACGATGTCGCTTTTCAGCCCATATTCGAGCAATTTTTCAGCAGTGGCCGGACCGATGGCGGCCGTGTGTAGATGGCTTAGTGCACGAGCATCTTTGTCCGTGCCAAACAGATAATCGAAGAAAAATTTGACACCATTGACGCTGGTAAAAATAATCCAATCATAGTTAGATAGATTTTGGACGGCATCATCCAGCGGGGTAACATCATCGGCAGAGACCACTTTAATCGTTGGAAACTCCAGGCACTCAGCGCCCAGATCGGATAATCGCCCGACCAGATCACTGGCCTGCAGACGGGCACGGGTAACAACAATCCGCTTGCCCAGCAGGGGGCGGTTTTCAAACCATTTAAGGGTATTTCTTAATTGAACCACCTCGCCGACCACGATGATTGCAGGTGGCCTGAGATCGGTTTCTTTAGCGCGTTCGGCAATGTTGTCAAGTGTGCCGGTCACGGTTGTTTGGCTGGGCGTCGTACCCCAGCGAATCAAAGCAACCGGAGTCGCCGGTGATCGGCCGTTGGCAATGAGTTTCTGGGTGATATCGGGTAAATTTTTGACCCCCATGAAGAACACCAGGGTTCCAATGCCTCTGGCCAAAGATTCCCAGTCGATGCTGGATTCTTTTTTATGGGGATCTTCATGACCGGTGATAAAGGCAAGGGTGGCTGTAAGTTTGCGGTGAGTCAGGGGGATACCCGCATAGGCGGCGGCGGCGATGGCGGATGTGACTCCAGGCACCACCTCAAAGGGGATTGAGCTTGACACTAAAGTTTCAGCTTCTTCTCCACCCCGTCCGAAGATAAACGGATCTCCGCCTTTTAAGCGGCAAACCGTGGACCCCGCCTTAGCCTTTTCCACGATGAGGGCATTTATCTTATCCTGAGAAAGTGTGTGATCCCCACCTTTTTTCCCGACATAAATAATTTCTGCGTGATTCTGGGCGTAGTTTAAGAGGGCAGGGGCGGCGAGATAGTCATAGATGATGACATCGGCGTTTTCGATGCATTGCTTGCCTCTTAAGGTAATTAAACCCGGATCCCCGGGTCCCGCACCAACCAAGTAAACTTTAGCTTCCATGATTTGCAGATCCCATTGATTGCAAATGTTCCAAAATTTTATCAGCTCCCTGGTTCAAAAGCTCTCGGGCAAGGCTGATTCCGATGGTTTCAGTCGAATCCATAGAACCAGACGCGGTTGCTTTGAGTACTCGAGAGCCATCGAGATCGGCCACCAGACCGGTGAGTTTAAATATGTTGCGGTTCATTACACCATGACCGGCGATGGGCACCTGACAGCTGCCGCCCAGGTGGTTTAAGAAGGCGCGTTCACCCTTTACAATCGCATGGGTCTGCGGATCATCCAGCGCTGTTATCATGGGCTGGATGTCCGGATCATTTTGTCGGATTTCAATGCTCAGAGCGCCCTGCCCGACTGCCGGCAGCATGATATCGGAATTCAGATACTCTGTGATCCGATGCTCAAGATCGAGGCGTTTTACACCGGCTGCTGCCAGCACAACCGCATCCAGATTTTCGCTATGCAGCTTTTTCAGACGGGTTTCTACATTGCCCCGCAAAGGTAAGATAATAAGATCCGGTCTCAGATGACGAATCTGGGCGCCACGGCGCAAACTGCTGGTTCCGATGACATCGCCCTGCTTCAGTTCCGAAAAATGAAAGCCATTTTTTGATATCAGAACATCTGCTGGATCATCCCTTACGGGGATTGCGCCGATGCAAAGACCGGCCGGAATTTTCGCCGGCATATCCTTCATACTATGCACGGCGATATCAATCCGGCCATCCAACAGGGCCTGTTCAATTTCTTTGACAAAAAGCCCCTTGCCGCCAACCTTGGCAAGGGGTACATCGAGAATTTTATCACCTTTGGTCTTGATGGTAACCAGTTCGATATTTTGTTGGGGATATTCTGCGATCAGGGCTGATTTAACCCAGTTGGCCTGCCACAGGGCAAGCTTGCTGGCCCGGGTTCCAATTTTGAGGGTTTCCTTCATCAGTGGCTGCACCCAGCGCAGCTGGCAGCTGCACAACCGCCACAGGATGAGCCGGCCGACGACGACACCGTTTCACCGCCGCCGCCCTTGCTGACAAAACCGCAGGCTGACATGAGCTTTTTTACCTTTTTACTGGTGCACGAAGCACACTCAGGGGTATCATTTCCAATGATCAGACACTCAAAATTCTCACCACATTTTTCACAGTTATACTCATAAATCGGCATTCAATTCTCTCCTTTGGAGCGTTGTTTCCAGATCTAAGATAATAATCATCAGCACAGGATCAAGGGCTTAATCTATCTCTTCAATAATTCCTGCCGCGATCAGAGGCAACAAAATTTCGTGATGACCCACCAAATTTATTCCCCGGCCGCCTTTGGCGGTGGGCCGGTTGATAACGTTGGTGATGGGGCGATAATGCTTGATGAAATCCAGATTGACCGTTGTAAAGTCTTCCAGCGTATGCCCTAAATTTCTGACCAGGGTGGTGGCTTTTAGAAATATTTCCGGCAAAATTACCGCGGATCCCACATTTAAATAAACGCCTTTTTCAAGCGTGGCGACCATGGATGTAAACAAACGGAAGTCGCGGTGGCTGGCAGCACCAGCTGTTTGGGGGTCAAATCCGGGATGCATATGGAGAATATCTGTGCCGATGGCAACATGGACCGTCACGGGTATTCCAAGGCGGGCCCCCGCTGCGAGAATGCTCTTTTCCATCAACGGAAGCCGTTTCTCACAGATGTGCCGACCGACAGCTTCGCCGAGTCCCATGGACTTTTTGCGGGTTGATGCGATTGCCTCATTTAAAAAAGCACAGGTCTCACGGGCCATGCCGAAGGAACCGTCGTCTAGCGCAGCGGCGACATCTTCTGATGTTCGGCCGACCATGGCAACTTCGGTATCATGGATGATACCGGCGCCATTCATGGCCATGCCGGTGATAAGCCTGCGTTCCATCAGATCGATGACGATAGGATTGAGACCGACTTTGATTACATGGGCGCCCATGCCGAACAAAATAGTACGCTTTTCGCGGTAAGCCTTGACGATGGCGGATATGACGCTCTTTAATTGACCGCCAGCCAGGATGTCACCTA
>CAMYLH010000197.1 GCA_947259065.1 uncultured Desulfobacterales bacterium | reverse complement strand
CCTGGGAAAAAAGAATGTTACACATCGAGCAGGAAGACAGTGACATCTCAAAAAAGTTTGTCAGCCAGGGGTTGAGCCACTATGCCATAAAATACAACCGCTTTATGGGCGTCATCTCAGATTATTTCCTGGCCGAAGATTGAGCGTCCCTATCCCAACTTCAACCGATCATGAAGGAAAGAGCTGAAACCCTGGTCGTGGTCTCCAAAAGATACCTTCACTCCGACGACGATAAGCTCTATGGACAAGGGTTCTTTAATGGCAATTCGAGCATGATCCTTCTCGGTCGTGATTAACCGGTCTGCACCTGTGCTCTCGGCGTGATGTAAGATGGTCGCCAAATCCTTCTCGGTGTAGGGGTGATGATCCGAAAATTCAAGAAAGCCGGTGATCTTAAATCCAAGATCTTTTACCGTCTGCTGGAAATCGTCGTTGCGCGCAATGCCTGAAAAGCAAAAGACCTTGTGGTGTTTGATCTGTTCCAGGTCGTTGGTCGAAAAAGCATCCGAGACCGCTTCGAACGAATGGTGCGCCCCCTTCTGAACCACATACCAATAGGGAACGTGCGATGAGGAAAACACAGGAATGCCGGGCACGAGCATCTGAAGCTCGGCCTTAGAGGACATCGCAGCTTCATCCGCATCGGCCTTGCGGCGCGTCAGAATGCAGGCTGCACTGCGTGCCAGCGAAGAGACGGGTTCTCTAAGCACCCCCCTGGGCAGCAGGTGGGAATTTCCAAAGGGACGTGTGCGATCCAGCAGGACGAGATCAAGGTCTCTTTTCAACTTTAAATGCTGGAAGGCATCATCGAGCACGATCACATCGGGCTGAAATTTGCTGATCGCCAGCATTCCGGCCGCAAAGCGGTTTTTCCCGACAACAACCGGTACACCTTTCAGTCGGCAGGCGATCATGTACGGCTCGTCGCCGGCCATTTCGGCATCCATATAAAGTGTCCGGCCGTCGCTGACCATACCCCCGTGTGTTTCAGCACCACCCTTATATCCCCTGCTGACAATCGCGACTTTGAATCCGGCGCGCTTGATTTCTGCGGCCACATGAATGGTCATGGGAGTTTTGCCGGTGCCTCCCACGGTAATATTACCTACGGATATCACTTTGCACGGTAGTTCGCGGGATGGGAATAGCCGGAACCGGTAACAGGTTGCTCTCAGCCTTTGCACAAAACCGTATAAGATTGAAATGGGATGCAGCAGCAAGGCCAATGATGGAACGGGGGGATTGCCCTTGCTGTTCATGACAGATTCGATTTTTTTTTTGAAGCGCGGCATCCTCATACCGTTAGAATCTTTTCGGTCCACCACTGGATTTGTTGGTTTAATGTCGCAATCACGGCACCTGATTGTCGGCCAGCTGCATTTGGTAGAGTTTATAATATTGGCCCCGGCGGGCAAGCAGTCGTTCATGGCGGCCCTCTTCCACGATTTGGCCGTCAGTGATAACAACGATGCGGTCGGCATAGCCGATGGTGGATAACCGATGGGCAATGACGAAGGTCGTACGTCCCTCCATAAGATTTTCCAATGCTTTCTGGACCAAGGTTTCAGACTCGGAATCCAGGGATGACGTTGCTTCATCAAGGATCAATATAGGGGCATCCTTCAACAGCGCGCGGGCGATGCACAAACGCTGTTTCTGCCCCCCGGAAAGATGCCCGCCAAGCTCTCCGATGGGCGTATCAAACCCGTGGGGCAAACGCTTAATAAAGTCATACGCATAGGCGGCCTCTGCCGCTTCGATGATCTTCTGCTCGGAAGCATTTGGATTGCCGTAAGCAATATTATAGCGCACCGTGTCGTTAAATAAGATCGGCTCCTGGGTCACGATGGCGATCAGGCTGCGCAGCGATGCAATCGAGGTGTTACGGATGTCGACATCGTCGATCAAAACCGCTCCCTGGGTGACATCAAAAAACCGAGGAATCAGATTGACCAGCGATGTTTTCCCGCCGCCGCTCATTCCAACCAGTGCGACGATTTCACCGGCCTCTACGTTTAGATTGATGTTTTTGAGAACCGAATCCTTGTCGTATTTAAAGGACACATTTTCAAAGTTTATCCGATGAGGCTCCCGCCGGATTATGACGGGTGCAGCCGTTTCAATAATGTCGGTTTTGCGCTCCAGGATATCAAATATTCTTTCTACCGCGGCCATCCCCCGCTGGACGGCATTATTCAATCTGCTTAATTTCTTGAGGGGTTGGTACATCAAACCGACGGCGGTTAAGAACGATGTGAACGTCCCGAATGAGTATGTACCAGCGATCACCTGCTTACCGCCATACCAGATGATAAAGGCAATCCCAAGGCCGCCTAAAAATTCCATGAAGGGAGAGGACAGGGCTTTGACTCTGGTCTCTTTTAATTCCAGCCTGAAAATTTTGCGAGATTTGTTCGCAAAGCGTTTTTTTTCATGATCTTCCATATTGAAGGCTTTTACAATTTTCGTGCCCACAAGGCTCTCATGTAAAAAAGCATTGATATCGGCCCAGGCCTCCTGGGCTCCCAGGCGCACACGTCGAATTTTACGCCCAAAATAAAAAATGGGAATACCGGCAATCGGTATGATAACAAAGGCATAAATGGCCATTTTAGGGATGAGGTAAAAGGTTACGGATCCCAGTCCGATGATGGTAAAACAATCCCTGATGGATCCGGTAATCGCTGATGTAAACATAGTATTGATAATATTGACATCGTTCGTGATACGGGACATGAGATCACCGGTTTTTTCCCGTTGAAAAAAGGCCAGTGGCAGATGCTGCATGTGATTGTAGAGGCGATTTCTCAACCCCATGATAATGTCCTGGCCCACATAATCTAATAAATAGACCGATCCATATGCCGCCAAACCTTTCACCAAAAAAACTGCGATGACGACAAACGGAATCACTATCAGCATCCGGGAGTCTTTTTGTTCAAATATATTTTCAACAGCCGGTTTGACCAGGTAAGCCGTTGCAGCCGTCATACCTGCCACCACCGCAGAACATCCGGCTGCCACGGCCAGCTTGACCCAACGGTCTTTGATTAAAGCCAACAGTTCCTTTTGCCGACCGGTTAATTTTGGTAGTTTTGTTCTTTTCATCGTTTAAGCATCTCCAGCGCAAGATCCGCCACCCGTTCCGATGCTCCGCCGCCGCCCAGCACATCCCGCAGTGCAAATAATTGCTGTTTGAGGTGATTCAATTGGCTCGTATCCTTCAGCATTTGTTCCAGCGCAGATGCGATATTTTCGCCACTGGCCTGATGCTGCACCAGTTCGGGCACGAGCGGCTTGCCGGCTACCAGATTGACTAGCCCGATATTCGGCACCCTGACCAATGCCCTGCCTAGCCAGAAGCTGACCGGAGACACCTTATAAATGATAACCATGGGCGTACCATGGATCGCGGCCTGAAGCGTCACCGTGCCGGAGGCTGCAACGATAACGTCGCAACGTTCAAAGATCGTTTCCACAGCGTCTGATATCACTTCAATATCTGCTCGCAGACAATGTCCCTCAATGACTGACTGAATTCGTTTTCGTTCAACAGAAGGGGCATGAGAGATGATAAATGTCAGGTGCTTTAATCTTTTTTTTAATATCGCGGCGGCATCCAGCATGACGGGAAGGTGACGGATAATTTCGTTGTCACGGGATCCAGGTACCAGGCCGATGACCTTCACCTCATTAGAGCCGGCGCTCAATACCTGGTCAGCTGCAGGCAGATTCGTATCCAGCAAAGGATGGCCCACGAAGGTCACCGGCACATTGTGCTCTTGGTAGAATCGCTGTTCAAAGGGCAGGATAACCGCCATATGATCAACGAGTTTTCCGATCCGTTTGACCCGGCCCTGGCGCCATGCCCATATCTGCGGGCTGATATAGTACAAAACTGGAATATTTAGTTTCTTGGCAACAGCGGCGATATGAAGGTTAAAATCCGGAAAATCAATGAGGATCAGAATATCGGGTCTTAAGCTTTTTAGCAGGTTTTTAATCGTTGCCATGCCCTTTAAGATGGCGGGAATTTTTGCAAACACTTCTGTGATTCCCACAACCGTCAGCTCCGAGGCTTCCATCACGATACGTACACCGGCCTGCCTGAGAGCATCTCCGCCCATGCCGCAAAAAAACAGTGCTGGATATTTTTGTCGCATGGCTGATACCAGTTTGGCACCGTGCTGATCGCCGGAAGCCTCGCCGGCTAAAATTGCCACACAGAATTGATTCATGGCCGCTTTCATCTTCGTTTTGCTCTTTTAGTGCGGACATAGGGGTCTTGCCCCAATTAACATGCCGGAATAGTGATGTAAATTAGCTAAAGTTTTTAATGATATATATCAATTTAAAATATCGGTATTATTATAATTAAATAGAAAAAATAGATTGGAACAATTTTCTATTCTGGTCCGCCTCACGATTTGGTGGATTAGGCATTCTTGTCCGCCGTTACTTTGGCGGATTAGGCGTTCATTTATTATTGCCGCTGCGATGGGATAGAATTCCCGAGACGCCCAATTGCCGCATTAATTTGATCCATTATATTCAGGGCGACCTCCAGGGCTTTTCGCCCCGCATAGCCTGAAACCACCGGGGTGTTTCGGGCACAGACAGCTTCGATGAAGGATGCCAGTTCATCTTCCAGCGCATCGGCCTCGGAAAATGATAGCTGCCGAATATCCATTCCGGGTATCAGACCGCCGGCATGATCTTCGCCTCGTCGAATGATGGTGATCTCACGACCGGCAAAATCCACAGATACATAGGTATCTTTCTGGAACAACCTGATTTTTCGTTGGTTCTTGATGGATATCCGACTGGCGGTTACGTTGGCCACACATCCACTTTCAAATTCAAGACGCACATTGGCAATGTCAGCATGTTCACAGATAACCGGAACCCCCGCGGCATGGATACTCTTGATTTCGGATTTGACCACATTCATAATAATATCAATATCATGGATCATAAGATCAAGCACCACACTGACATCGGTGCTGCGGTCTTTAAAAATACTCAAGCGGTGGGCTTCAATAAACATCGGGTTGTGAACAATTTCCTTGAGTGCTATCACGGCCGGATTAAACCGCTCCAGGTGGCCAATCTGCAGAATTCGACGATTTGATTCTGCAATTTTTATCAATTCATCGGCCTGTTTGAGACTGGTCGTC
>CAMYLH010000196.1 GCA_947259065.1 uncultured Desulfobacterales bacterium | reverse complement strand
TGTTCATGTCAACCGGGTACCCTACGATGGTCGGGTAAAAGAAATAGAATATTATCCTGGGAAATTTTTTTCGGCGAACCTGGACAAGGCTTCCTTGCAAAACGAACATAATGCCGTCGTTATCGAGATGGATAACTCAAAACCATTGTGTGTGGTTCAGATAGCAGGTTTGATCGCAAGACGGATTATCTGTAATATTCAACCTGGCGACCATGTGCTTCGCGGGCAACGTTTCGGACTGATCTGCTTTGGTTCCCGGCTCGATGTTTATCTGCCGCAGGATATAAAGCTGAGAGTGGCTGTGGGTGATAAGGTAAAAGCGGGTACATCCATATTGGGGCAATTTGTCTAAAAAAAGTGATCGTTCAGAGGTTCAGGGTTCAACGTTCAGGGTTAAGGATAAAGAAGGCATTAAATACCCGAAGTCCTCATTAAAAATGCTCATTTTTCCAAATAATTGGCAATTTGGCTCCAAATTTTGGATTAGGCCTAACCGAGCTGACGGTTTTGCCGTAAATGCGCATTCCAAAAACAATGCCGGGACGAAAATGGAACCTTGAACCCCTGAACGCCTACAGATAAGGATTCAAAATTCGAACACGGTTGACGCTCATGGTTAACCGGTTGCTTCGATGATTGTATTCTGCAAGGGGGATTTAACAATATGTCTGAGAAAAAACGAAACGTTGCCGTGGCCGGCGCAACCGGTGCGGTTGGCAATCAGATGATCAGGTGTTTGGAGGAAGCGGATTTTCCGGTCAATTCCCTCAAACTATTGGCATCTTCCCGTTCTGTGGGAAGAATGCTGCGATTTAAAGGTGATTTGATTGCAGTAGAACAACTTAATGAAGATTCTTTCAAAGGGATGGACATTGCCCTATTTTCAGCCGGTGGCGGTACCAGCGAACGGTTTGCTCCCTATGCAGCCAAGGATGGCTGCGTGGTTGTGGACAACTCCAGCGCCTGGCGGATGGATCCGGATGTTCCCCTAGTGGTTCCGGAGGTCAACCCCCATGCCATCGCCGATCATACGAACAAAGGCATTATCGCCAATCCGAATTGCTCTACGATTCAAATGGTTGTAGCGCTGGATCCGATTCATAAAAAATACCATATCAAACGAATTGTGGTCTCCACCTATCAGGCGGTATCCGGCACGGGGAAAAAGGCCATCGATGAGCTTTTTGACCAGACCCGCGCAATGATAAATTTTTTAGACTATGAAAAATCGGTCTATCCCCATCGCATCGCCTTTAATTGCTTACCCCATATCGATACGTTTTTGGATAATGGATATACCAAAGAAGAGATGAAAATGGTCAATGAAACCAGAAAGATTCTGGAAGACGATACGATTGGGGTTACTGCTACAACTGTGAGGGTTCCGGTGTTTTACGGCCACTCCGAATCCGTAAATGTGGAAACCAGAGAGCCCATGTCCGCATCGCAGGTAAAACTGCTTCTTGACAAGGCACCGGGGATTAAGGTGATGGATGATCCGGAAAAAAATCTATACCCCCTTGCAACTGACGGGGCCGGTCAGGATCTGACCCTTATAGGACGAATTCGCGATGATGCATCCGTTCCAAATGGAATTAACATGTGGATTGTTGCAGATAATATTCGAAAAGGAGCGGCAACCAACGCAGTGCAGATCGCTCGGATTCTGGTGGACGAATATCTATAATTTTTTATTTTTCTAATCAGTCAATAGCAACATCCGGTTTGTCCGGACAAGGAGTATACGTTGGATCGAATACCGGTAACCAAAGAGGGTTATGAAGCTCTTAAACAGGAGTTGGAAAATTTGAAACGAGTTGAACGCCCTAAAAATTTAATAGCAATCGAAGAGGCCCGCGCGCATGGTGATCTCAGCGAAAACGCAGAATTTGCAGCAGCCAAGGATCGCCAGGGCTTTATCGAGGGACGGATCGGAGAATTGGGGTTCAAGTTGGCCAATTCTGACATCATCAATCCGGATAAGCTGCCCAAGGACAAAGCCGTGTTCGGCCACAGAGTATTACTCGAAAACATAGATACCGGTGAAGATGTAGAGTACCAGCTGGTGGGGCCGGATGAATCCGATATTGAGCGAGGACGAATTTCTATTTCATCGCCTCTCGGCAGAGCCATTCTAGGGAAAAAGCCGGGAGACGAACTAACAATCGTGGTGCCGGGCGGAAAGCGTGTGTATGAGTTGGTGCAGATTACATAAGTTTACGTCTCTGAATTGATACTCCGCAGCGGCGGGGAAATTACATAATTTCTTTAAGGTTTACCACCGGTCCTTGAAGATGGAATGATTGAGATAATGGAGGTTTGTAGTGGCCCGTATTACAATTGAAGATTGCCTGCGCAAAGTAAACAACCGATTTTTAATCGTTAACATGGTCGGCAAACGGGTGCGACAGATCCGTGAAGGATCCGATTACCTCGTCAGCTCACCGAAAAATGAAGATATAGTCGTTTCACTGAGAGAAGTTGCTGCCGGAAAAGTTGTATACAAAAAAGCAGATGTGCCAGAAGAATAAGCACCTGACCTATAATTAAGTTACAGAAAATAGCAGGTAACCGACATGGGGGTTGCCCCCAAGATCGGTTCTCCTCAGAAAAGCGCTGGAATCAGGAGGACTTCAGATCCTGTGTGGTTCCGCCAAAGGCGGACTTCACCCATGATACCTTGGCTCTGAAGCCCTCCGATTTTTTTAATATAGGGTATGTTAATTTCACTATCTGGATCTATTATTCTCTTTGCCGAGCGAACGTAATTCATACAAGGCGCTGAACAGGGCCATGGGAAAGGCTTTGCATCGCTACCAGATGATATCTGACGGTGATCGAATTGTTGTGGGCGTCTCAGGTGGTGCCGACAGTCTCAGCCTGATGTGGATGTTATCTGAACGTCGAGCACGAATCCCGATCCACTATGACCTGTTTGCTGTCTATATCGACCCTGGTTTTGAAGGCAGTTTCGCCGAAGCGCTCAAAGCCTATTGCGAACAACTTGGATTTTCCCTCCGGGTTGAGTTTACGGATTACGGCGTCCGGGGACACAGCTCCGATAACCGGGAGAACCCATGTTTTTTATGCTCCAGACTTCGTCGCAAGCGCCTTTTTGAAATTGCTGATGAATTAGACTGCCGCAAATTAGCCTTGGGCCACAATAAAGATGATGTGATTGAAACCCTGTTCATGAACATCTGCTATGCCGGTGAAATCAGCACGATGATGCCGTCCCAGGCGTTTTTTCAGGACAAATTTACCCTGATTCGTCCCATGGCATTTGCCGACGAGGGTCTGATCCGGCGTTTCTCCGGAGATCAAAAATTTCCGGATTTTGAAAATCCCTGTCCGACTGCCAAAACGTCAAAACGTCAGGAAATAAAATTTTTATTAAAACAGCTGTATCGCAGCAATAAGAAAATCAAAGGAAATATTTTTCGAGCTATGAGTCATGTCAGGCTTGATTATCTGCTAAAATCATGAAGGATGTCCAAAGTCAGCCCGATTTTCGCAACATCCCCATCGACAAAGTGGGGATTAAAAACCTTCGCTATCCCATCACCGTTCGGGATCGGCGGGAGGGTTCTCAGAATACCATTGCCCTAATCAATATGTTTGTGGATTTACCCCACAACAACAAGGGCACTCATATGAGCCGCTTTGTTGAACTATTACACCTGCTGCGCCCGGAAGTTTCATTACAGAATTTTTCAGCCATTCTTGAAAATATGAAACAGCATTTAAAGGCCGCGTCGGCTCATCTCGAAATGACCTTTCCCTATTTTATTGAAAAGAATGCGCCGGTGAGTTTATCTCCAGGACTGATGGATTATAACTGCAGCATCATCGGAACTAGCGACGCATCCGGAAAAGTCGATCTTGTATCAGAAGTTGTTGTACCGATCTCTTCGGTTTGTCCCTGTTCTCTTGAGATCAGTGAATGTGGTGCCCATAACCAGCGCGGCGAAGTCCGTCTGAGCACCCGTTTCAAGAAATTTATCTGGATGGAAGATATGATCGAGCTGGTGGAAGCATCCGCTTCCTGTGATGTCTTTTCTGTTCTGAAACGGGCGGATGAAAAATACGTGACGGAAAGTGCATTTGCCCACCCCAGATTCGTCGAAGATATTGTACGTGATGTCGCTGAAAAGCTTAACGCGGATGATAACATCACCTGGTTTTCAGTGAGTGCCGAAAATTTCGAGTCGATTCACAACCACAGTGCATATGCCAGTATCACCTCTAAGTAGCATGGCGAATCTTCATTCCAAAATTTTTAGTAGCTTGCGCATGATCGGTTTTGTCGATTTGCCGGGTGTGTTGATCATGACAACATAGCGATACAACCCACCGGTCTTATCGGCAATGTAACCGGTGCGGGTGCTGACACCAAAGAGTGTGCCGGTTTTATAATACTCGCGTCCTTCTTTGCGCATGAGCTGGTGATGCGGTTTGAACTTGTCGAGCACCCGAAGCATGTGATGCGCCGAAACTCTGTTCTGCCGGGATATCCCGGAGCCTTCAACGATAGACATATTTTTGATCTGCAAAACCTTTGCCGTATAATCCAGAAGGGCAGCAACGCCCTTATCAAGGTTGCCGGGCGGACCCAAAGCCTCGATACCGGAAGTGATGAATAGCTGATTGGTGGTAAAATTATTAGAATGCTCAAGAAGTTTTGAAATAATTTGTGCCAGAGAAAACCTCGACACATATCGATAGATAAGTTTATCCACTGACTGTTTCACCCGGCCCAATTTCACCGTCCCGCGCAACCGGACTCCATGGTTATTCAGAAAATAACGGAATAGTTTACCGGCGTAAAGTGTGTTTTCATGTTCAACATGGGACAGCACAATTCGGCTGTTTTTCGGCTTTAAGCGTTTTATTTTCTTTTCTGCATAGGGCAGCAGAGGCGTCTGAGCCTCAGCGCTGACATAACCGGATTGGGTGCGTTTAAAGGACACCGTATTAAAATTAACACATAAAGCCCCGTTCGGTGCATCATAGGGCTGCGATGATGAACTGATTCCGGGTATCGTGAGGGGTTGGTTGAAATAAGAGCCATCCACGACGATGTCATTGATGATCGTCGTACTGCTGATAAGCGCCGCCAGCAGACGTGAAATTGCGTTGACAGCCTCCGAAATTAAAAGGGGGTCACCATAGCCTTTTATTGTAAGATTTGAATCCTGATCGATGAAAAATTCGGTTTTATAACG
>CAMYLH010000195.1 GCA_947259065.1 uncultured Desulfobacterales bacterium | reverse complement strand
TCTATTTAAAAAAAGACTGAGCGCAGCGAAACCATCCTTCGATATTCTGCGGTTCGCTGTTCAGCCCGGCCGCCGGCTGCCAGAGCCGCCAGTTTAATCGTCAAGAAACCGTGCCATTTTGGCGTAGTTTCATACGAGGATTTAGTAACTCGCCTTCCTGACATCCGAAACCTGACACCTAGAGTTTGCGTCACTAAATTATCAGCGTGCTTGCTGCTCTTCGGAGGCATCTTTTTCCGAGCGTCGTCTCGGAAAAAGCTTAGTGCCTTGGTGGCTGAACTATTGCGATGGAGAAATGTAAAAATGAAGAAAATAATTTTTATTCTTCTTTGTATATCCTTTTATGTCTCAGGAAACGCCCTTGCTGTTGAAATTTCCTGGATGCATGTTCAACATCGAGAGTACGGAAACGGAGAAGCTTTGAATCGAATCGGTTTTGGATTGATAGATGACCGTGGTAATTATTTAACCGATAACCGTAACGTAAAAGAGGTCAAGTTTTATGACCCGGATAAGAAAGAGTTGAAATTGGCTCCCCTTAATTTTAATTCGGTTGAAGAAATCTTCGGAACTTATGATTCCAAGAACAGTCAGTGGCTTTACAGCAAGGTCTGGCAGTTTGACAGCTGGTTTAACACCGAAATTATGGAATCCTTAAATCCTGGAATATACTGGTTGAAAGTTACAACGACCGATGGGAAAGTCGCCGAACGTGCGTTTGCATTTAATAGACGCATCGTATTGCCTATCATCGATTCAAAGTTCAAATAGAAACCAAAGATAAAAATAATCGGACCTATTCCAAACCTCTTATTATTAATAAAATGCTTCCGATTGTATCTAAGTAATTAATTACTATGTTAGTTTGAATGCGAATATATTTCACACCTCTTTGGTTAGTACGACCACAACTGGGAATAATTTATCCACCCATTACGCCCTTAACTGATGCTTAAACTAAATATTACATTTGATTTTAATTAGTTACGAAGCTGGCACTACTTTTGCTTAATCAATCAGAATTCTAGTTCGGAAAGAAAGTGCAGCTTATCTTTCATGAATGCAGGGGTAAAGGGAGTGATGTTGTCGTTCTAATCGAAGGCGATCCAAAACGAAAATACTTGACGCATTGCACCTTGGTATGAAATTAACAACATGTTAAATCTGGTTTTTTCGAAGGTTATCATCTTGCGAACCTCTGCTGCGCTGGCGATAACTCGAACAAAATTCTAAGCAGGGACTGGACTTTACACCCTTTTCAACGAACGTATCAATGTTTATGATAAGTTTTCGCGAATAGTGATTGCAACGACCCAAACAGTCAGTGTGCTTCCAAACATCAAGGAGGGGGATTCGATGAAAGGATTCAGTATCAGAGAACATTTGGGTTCTATCGAAAAGCGTTTAAGGATACGTATATGGTTTGTCGCCACCTTGTTCCCGCTCTATTTGGCGGGAAGTTTATCCCCACCCTCTTACGCGGCGCAGACGATGTCCACGGAAGAACTGGAGGCCAAACTGACGCAGATGGCTACCCTTGGCGACCTCGTTGCGCACGCCTACCGGGAAAACCCTTCGATCCGTGCGGCTCAGGAGGCATGGCGGGCCAAAGTGGAAAGCTACCGATTGGCTATCGCATTGCCCGACCCCCAGCTTAATGTCAATTATTTCCCCGATCCCATCGAAACCCGTCTCGGCCCGCAGGATTGGAATCTCACGCTTTCGCAGATGATACCTTTTCCGGGAAAACTCTCCAAGTCCGGCGAGGTCGTACAGGCCGATTCCCGGATCGCCCGGCTTAAACTGGATCAGACGGTGCAAAATGTAATTCTGTCTATCCGCGAATCTTATCACGAGTTGCTTTATATCCGCGAGGCGAAGACCGTGGTTAAACAGAATGTGCAACTACTTGACCATCTCCGCAAGGTCAGCGAAACTGCTTATGCCGCGGATCGGGCCGTTTTGATGGACATGGTCAAGGCCCAGTCCCAGTCGGGTCAGCTGCGTTATGATATGCTTCTGCTCGAGGAATTGGAAATGACGGAAAAAACCAGGCTGAACGGCATCTTGAATCGTGCGCCGGATGCGCCTTTAGGGCCAGTAAAGGCGGAGGCATTGCCACCGATAGTTTTCGGCCTCGAGGAGCTGTATCGGCGGGCGGAGGCCCATCAGGAAGATATCCGTATCGCCGGAATGGAGGTCGAAAAAGCAGACGTCAAGATTGATCTGGCCCGTTATCAAAATTTTCCGGACTTTAAATTCGGGCTTTTCTACGCGTCCATCGGAGACCCCGACGTCCCCGTGGACCCCGATCATGCGGGCCGTGATGCCTACGGCGTTCAAGCCGGTCTGACACTGCCTCTGTGGTTTGGCAAAAGCAAAGCGCGGCTGAATGTGGCCCGGGCGGAAATGAAAAAAGCCCAAGCGGCTGAACAGGCCCGCATCAACGACACCCGCACCAAAATCCGTAATCTTTTTTTCCGCCTGGAAAATGCACGCCGAATCATGAAGCTTTACAGGGAAGAGTTGCTGCCCCAGGCGGCGCGATCGATGGAAATAGCGGAGACCTGGTTTCAGGAAAGTGAATCCACTTTTTCGGATTTTGTCGAAACTCAAGCGGTCTGGTACAATTTCCAGCTTGCGCTTGCCAGAGCCCGGGCGGACTATGGAAAATTTCTTGCACAGCTGGAGCGATTTGTGGGTCAGAGTCTTAGCCAAAGAACAGACAATGCGGCAGAAGGCGCTGGGAAGGGGAGTCAATGAGCCTCAAGTATATTGCCGCCGGTACATTGATCGTATTAATCGCAGCCCAGGCTTGTACGGGCTACCGCGATCTGAAAAATGAAATCGAGGCCTACCGGCCGCCTTCTTACTCACCGGCCCAAACACTGCCGGGCGCCGATCCCGCCAAACCCCTGGCCGATAACGGGTTTATGGCTGCAAAAAAGCGCATGGTTGAGGCCCAGTCGCGCTGGGAGAAGGCCTTGACCTCACCGGACGAGAAAACGCTCTTTTTCCGTCCCGATTTAAAAATATTGGAGCCGCTCCGGCCGGCCGGCGACGACGACAGCGCAGCGACCGCTGCATTACAGGCCGGATTCTCCCCGGAAACCCTGGAAGCATTGACCCTGCTCCGCAATCCGGGAATTGAGGCGGCCACAAACCGATTTCAGGGTACGGTCGAAAAGTTCAGCCAGGTTGCCAATCTGGATGAAATTCTGCGCCAATATACCGCTTTTACCGAAGGTCTGATGACCGGCATCGGGCCCATGAAAGGCCGCGATCCCGTTGAGATGAAGTTTCCCTTTCCGGGAGTCATGTCCTTGAAGGGTGAAATCGCGGGACAGGAGGCTCGGGCCGCCTGGGAAGGCTTGGAGATGGCCCGCCGCGAGGCCATCACTGCGGCCCGCAAAGCTTACTGGAATCTTGTTTTCGTTCGCCGGGCGCTAAAAATCGAAGCGGATACCGTGGAACTTTTCAGGCGTCTGGAGTCGGTGGCCAACACCCGCTATGAGGGCGGCAAGACCAGCTTTCAGGATGTCATCAAAGTGCGTATCGAAAGGGAGATTCTCGTGGAGGAGCTGATTACTCTGCGGGAAAAGCAGCGCAATATCAAGTCAAAGGTTCGCGAATTAGTGAATCTACCTCCCGGGAGCAAGGTTGGATCGCCCGTAAAACACAGACCCAGCACAAATGTACCGCCCCTGGCCTCACTCTATCCTTTGGCCCATGAACGGCGGCAGGAATTGCGGCGAATGCGGGCCAAGGTGGGCAAGATGGAGCGCATGATCGAAATGGCGGAAACGATGGTGTTGCCGCCCTACACGTTGAATCTCTCCTTGTACGACGATGAAGCGGTGAACCAGGTCGGTTCGGTGGCAATGAAAGAGACCTTCCCGGCTGTGACGACTGCATCAAGGGGGGCTGGGTTGCCCAAAATGCCCTGGTACGGCACCAACGATGCGTTCTTGCGCGAAACCCGGCAGAAACTGAAAGCCTTAAAAGCGGAACTGGTTCAGATAGAGGCGGCCACCCAAACTTTGGTGCGTAACAGCTGGTTTGATCTGGACCGCGCCAAACGCGAAGAGGCCCTTTACCGCCAGACGGTTGTGCAACTTTCCCAGGCCGCTCTCGAGGTTTCCACCCGCGGATACGAGACCGGCAAGGTGACATTTGCCGACGTGATTGCTTCCTATAACACCTGGCTGCGGGCCAATCTGACCCTGGAGCGCAAAAAAAGCGATCTGGGCGTTGCAAGGGCGGAACTGGAACGGGTCTTGGGAACATCACTTTAAACGAATGCCTAAAGTGAGCTAAATTGCCTAAAATTCAGATATCGTTTATTGGTTGATTGGTTGATTGGGTAAGTGGTTGTAAATATGGATTTATCCCATACTTGCAAAAGAAGTGGACACTTCATGTTTCAAAAGAAAGGACAATTCTGTGTCCCCAAAATCTTTAAGCAAAAACCGTAACATTCTAAAATGATGACTATAATTTACCTAATCAACCATTCAACCAGGTTTGAACTTATTGAAACACGGATAAAATATTTTGCTCTGATAATATGACAAAGTAGAACTAATTTTGGGGAGTTAAACCGATGCCGGAAGACCGAGCTCTTAAGAAATCTAAATCATCTTTGATGGTGGTTATTTTAACCGCTGTAACGACACTGCTGGTGGCCGGCGGCGGGGCCTATATGCTGGGATATCTGGGGCCGCGTGAAAACGGGAAGATCGTTGAAAACGTTTCCGCCAATACAAGCGGCCGGCAGACCGAGCGCAAGATCGCCTACTGGCGGGCACCCATGGTCCCCACCGAAATTTACGACCAGCCCGGTAAAAGCGCTATGGGCATGGATCTCGTCCCGGTCTATGAAGACGAGATAGAGGACCAGCCGGGTGGGGAAAAAGAGCGCAAGATTGCCTACTGGCGGGCACCCATGAATCCCACCGAAATTTACGATCAGCCCGGCAAAAGCGCCATGGGCATGGATCTGGTGCCGGTTTACGAGGACGAACTGGTGGGCGGCGTCGAGGTGAAGGTTGATCCGGTGACTCAGCAAAACATGGGGCTTCGTACGGCGATCGTAAAAAAAGGTCCTCTGATTCATACCCTGCGGATATACGGTCACGTCACTTACGATGAAACCCGGGCGACCCAGATCAGTCCCAAGTCAAGCGGCTGGATTGAAAAAATCCACATTGATTTCACCGGAAAATT
>CAMYLH010000194.1 GCA_947259065.1 uncultured Desulfobacterales bacterium | reverse complement strand
TTGGGATAAAATGGAAAACTGGGCTGTCTGATTGACCGTCTGATTCGTTCGGGTGCTCATCATCAAACCTCCTTATTGTCTGCCAGGTTGATGATTTTTTTCATCTCCTGAACTATGTTTTCGTCCAATGGCTCCGGTGCATGTGACTCCAGGATGCGGTCCACTTCGGGTTCGAGCCGATCATTATAAGTTTTGCTGCCCGAATCCGACCATGCCTCGAAATTGGATCGATCGATAATGGTCGGCCGGAACCATTCCTTCCAGTGATCAAAGGTGTGATCATGACTCAGGAATTCACCGCCCGGCCCGACTTCTTTGAGAATGTCCAGCGCCAGGGTCTCGTCCGTCACCTGAATACCTTTGCCAATCTGCCTGATCATTGCGATGATTTCGTCACACATGACCAGACTCCCAAGTGATCCGGTCAGACCGCCATCGAGGCAGCCGATCTGGTGGATCAGGTTGGTACCTGCCATCAAGTTGTTGTATATGCTCATCACCGATTCCGAGGCCGCCTGTTCGTCGACAACCTTGGCGTCCGTGCAGCCGCCCGCTGAGGAACTCAACAGCCCCAGCCATTTGTAAATTTCGGTCATTGCGGCCGAGGTCAGGTGAAGCTCGGGTGATCCGAATGACGGGGTTTCTTTGTCTTTAGCCATAACGGTTTGAATGCCTCCGAATAGCAAAGGCATTCCGGGCTTTTTCAGGCAGCTTAATACCACAGTAAACAGGGCATCCGCCAGTGTCTGGACGAGCACCCCGGCGATAGTGGCCGGTGCCGTAACTCCCAAAATCGCACAGGGTGTAAAGATGGCGGGTATCCCCTTTTCCGTGGCAAACAGGAGTTTATCGACGGTTTCTTTGTTGCTCATCAGCGGCGAATCCGATTGGATATAGGTTGCAAAGAGAGGGCTTAAGGCAAACTCCTTTTCGCCGCCCCGTATGAGACAGGCCATCTCCCATTGATCCTTCAACCCGTCCCCATCGACACTGGTGACGACCAGGGGCTTGGTGCAGTTTTTGACCATGGCTAAAAACTGATGCCGATCGTATGTTTTGGCGTTAGGTGCGTCCGACACCAGTCCGTGGGACATACAAAAATCAAGCCTGGGCAGGTAATCCACGATTTTGGCTGCGGCTTCAACATCTGCGAAGGTGGATTTTCGACGCTCGCCCGACTCGCGGTCATAGACGAAGCCGGCATCCGCACCACTGCCGAAAGCCACTTCGTTTTTTTGCAGTTTGATCGAACGTTTGCCGTTTCTTCCGGTCAAATTGGATTTGGAAGGACAACTGTTTAGGGCCCGCTCTACCATGGCGGTCGGGATCCGTACGCGATTGGTGTCACTTACGACGGCATCACTGTTGGTAAACAGCTTCAGGGCCTCATCGTGAAATAACCGGGCTCCGGAAATCTCCAAAACGTCCAGAGCCGCAAAATAAATCTGTTCGATCTGATCTCCGGTAAGAATCTGGAACCGGGTTGTCCCGAAAGCCTGTTGATTCATTTTAATGAGCATTGTTTTTTCTAACATGGGTAGTTCTCCTTTTTTGCCGGTTGTTTTCAAAGAAGGGACTAAAACCGGAAATAACAAATAACAAGCACCAAATTACAATACCCAAATTTCAAATAAGATGAGAAACCAACTGTTTGGGATTTTGAATTTCGGTCATTGTGATTTATTTGGTATTTGTGTTTTGTTATTTGAAATTTTTTACTTGCTGAAATCTGACACCTTACTTTACTTACAACATGCTATCAGATAATGCCTGATAAGAGTCTAAAATCAATTATAAGCCAAGCAGTTCTTTGCCCTTGTCCACAGCGCTGGCGGCATTGGAAGCGTATGCATCGGCACCGATCTCTTTAGCAAACTCCGCTGTTACGGGAGCGCCGCCAATCATAATTTTGATCTGGTCTCTGATGCCGGCCTCGTTAATGGCATTAATGGTTTCGGCCATCTTCGGCATGGTGGTGGTCAAAAGCGCCGACATCCCAAAAAGACTTGCTTTGTGTTGCTTTATCGCATCAACGAACGCCGCAGGGTCCAAATCGATACCCAGGTCAATCACCTTGAAGCCGGCACCCTCGAACATCATACCCACCAGGTTTTTGCCGATATCGTGCAGATCACCCTTGACCGTGCCGATCACAAACGTGCCGGCAGTTTCTACACCACTCTCGGCCAGCAGCGGTCTTAAGATTTCCATGGCACCGTGCATACATTTGGCACACCGCAATACCTCCGGAATAAACATGTCATTGGCTTTAAATCGTTTTCCCACGACCTCCATACCGGCCAGCAGTCCCTTTTCCAAAATATCCTTTGATGATATATTTGCGTCAAGAGCTTGCTTTGTGAGTTCCGTCACTTCGTCAACTTTGCCAGCGATCAAAGACTCTGCCATTTTTTCCAATAATTCACTCATATTTCTTGCCTCCTTTGTCAAAAGAATTGGCGAACCGCCCTCAAGTGGATCTAGTCAGATTAGAACAAATCATAGATCACGGTGTCGCCCGGTTTCAAAATAATAAAAACATCTTTTAATCAAGTTCACTTTAGGTCAAATTCTTCCCTATCCAGATTAAACAGAACATCATTTTCCAGGTAAGCCTGTTCCAGTTTTTCCTGATGTTGTTTCAGCCGACTACCATTGCGGCTTGCCAGTTCCAAAACGAGATAATTGATGATGCAGGAAATCGTCGTTGGATTCCCAATAAAGGGAATGTTTTTAGAAGTTGCAATCAGCGACAAATTGGCGAAATGCACGAGCGGACACAAAGGGCTGTCTGCAATGACGACTAGAGTCAGACCGAGTCGGCGAACCATTTTACCCATCCGGATAAGTTCATTGGGATATCGAGTCGTCGCAATAATGATCACAAGGCTTTCAGGTGCTGCAATGGTCAACCAGTCGATCGATGTGCTGTCGCTTCCTTTGAGTATACGGACATCCGGGCGAATCTTAGTCAGGGACCAACCCAGATAGTATGCGAAGGTGTAAGACAGACGGGAGCCGATGACATAGATGGAATCACTATTTTCAAAAAAATCAACGACGCTGTTCAGAACCTTCAGGTCGACGGTTTCATAAAAGTGTTTGAGGTTGTCCATCTCTTCAAATATCACGCGCCTGAGGCGATCGGTGCCCGGTCCTTGCATGTCCGACAAGTCCGTTCGATCCAGCAGCGTCAATTCGGTGTCCACAAAATCTCTTAAAGCCTGCTGAAATGCCCCATAGCCTTTGTAGCCCAGCCGGCTTACAAAACGGACCACGGTGGCTTCGCTGACCCGGCATGTCTCAGCCAATTCCTTGGTCGTCATAAAGACCGCTTTGCGGGGGTTTTTGAGTATATAGTTACCCAGGATTCGGGCTTTCGGTGTCAGTGAAGGGCGTTGTTCGACGATTCCTTTCATTGCCGGATGCGATGGTTGGTCATTCATCTTTACTTTTTTCCTTTAGGAGACCCAAGGATTTTGCCACAAAGGCACTAAGCCACAAAGATGATAATATATTTTATTGATACAAATTTTTCTAAAAGGGCATGTGAATATCGATAAGAAAATCCAAGATGCTTAACAGATTGCCTAATTGACGAAATGTTGGACTTTTCCACATAGTTCTCTTCTCGTCAACAGCTTTAAGTTTGCAAAAGGATCATTTCAACGGGAATCCTTATCAAATTCTTATTTTTGTGCCTTCGCGTCTTCGTGGCTGAACTAACTTAATGAAAGGATATAAATCAAATGAAATAAATCATAGCAAAATAGCACGGTTAAATCAGCAGATCGGTCCACTGATCATGCCATATCTCAATCCGGATACAGTTTCAGGCTCACCTCGAAATAGATAGAAATTATAGCTATATCAATCATAAATTTCAATTTGTCAACCCATTTTGAAATGGTTTCTTTCATTTTTTGATTTTTTTCTTGACATGATTTATTTCACTGCATAAATACTGATATCGCTTCAGGGCAGATTATTTTCCGGTTGAATATATAAGATTCTGTAAATAATGCTATTTTCCCTGTTTGCCGGTAATTTGGACAGTTTTCGTTCAGGGATAATTATGAACTGAATTGATTTTCCTATTCAACCCAAAAACTTTATCTGGAAGACTATAAAAGAGGAAAGTTATGTTTGGTAGATATAAACCCTTGTGGGGTAAACAACCCCGACTCAAGTCCAGCTATGATGCGGTGATCATCGGTGGTGGTCTGCATGGTTTGGCGACAGCTTATTTTCTAGCCAGGGACCAGGGCATCACCGATGTGGCGGTTCTCGAAAAACGGTTTATCGGTTTTGGCGGCGCGGGGCGCAACACGGCCATCGTACGCGCCAACCAGCGAACCCAGGAAAATGTTCCGCTATACAGGGAAGGCTTGAAACTTTGGCCGATACTGACCAAAGAGCTGGACTACAACCTGATGTTTTTTAATTGCGGAAACCTGAATCTGTTGCACAGCGAAGCAGCAATGAATGCAGCGCGTATGAACGTTGCGACAGCCCAGTTTCACGGTGTTGAAAGTCATTTGATCGATGCCAAGCAATGCCGCGAGATGATGCCCGCGCTGAACATATCAGAGGACATCACCTATCCGATTTTTGGCGCCATGTATCATCCGCCGGGCGGAATTTTACGCCATGATGCAGTCGTGTGGGGTCTGGCGAAAGGTGCTTCGAAGGGCGGGGTCGATATTCATCAGCAGACCACGGTGACCGGCATCGGGGTTGAAAACAATAAAATTGTCTCTGTAGATACGGATCGGGGGAAAATTAATACCCCGCGGGTATTGTTGTCGGCCGGTGGTTATTCGGCCGCTATTTCCTATGAAATGCTGGGCATCAAGCTGCCCATCAGTGTCTTGACCATCCAGTCCATGGTGACACAGCCGCTCAAACCGATTTTAAATCATGTCATTTCATCCGGTGCATATCACGTTTATGCCAACCAGACCCTCAAAGGTGAAATCGCCACCGGCGCTCACATGGATCCCTGGCCCAATTACACCACCCAAACCACGGCCCATTACATCAAACACCAGGCCCAAGCGCTGGCGGAGATGCTGCCGAGCTTAAGAGGGGTTAAATTCATGCGTCACTGGGCCGGCCTGGCTGACATGACACCCGACATGGCGCCGATCATGGATGGGAATGACCAGATTGAAGGATACTATATGAACTGCTATATGAACTGCGGCTGGGGATATTTCGGTTTTAAATCCTGTGCCGCCACTGGAAAATATATGGCCCAATTTGTGGCAAGCGGGAAGTGCCCCGACATGCTGAAACCGTTTCATCTGCGACGTTATGAACAACACCGGTTGATGGGTGAAACTGCTGCACTTGTGAATTACAGTCCGGACAACTAAAAAATTGAAAATTGAAAATTGTCGATTGAAGATTTGTGGTATTCTATCATTTTATTTTCCGGCTTCCGTTTACATATCCATTTGCTAATTTGGTAAAATGGAAAGCCGGGAATTGACTGCCATTTTTACCTTTTCCAGAAAGCTGGCAAGCATTTAATATAAAAACGACAGTATTCCTTCCGCTATGGCGGAGTGGATAAAGGGCCAAGGCCCGACGAAGAAGGACTTACCCCCGCAAATTGGTGTGATTACGTCCACATGAATGAATGTGTGGCAGGTATCCAAAAGGAATGGTGGTTTCACCGGGATGGGTGCGGTGCCTGGTTTACCATTGACCGGGATACAACAGCCAACCTTGAAGTGGAAAAACCGGAGGTAAATTAATGAACAGGCTAAGCAAACTGCCGACTTTGCGAATTAATCCTGCGCAAAAAATATCTTTGAACTATGACGGCAAAACCTGTCAGGGGGTGACCGGCGATACGGTTGCAACCGCTTTATATGCCAGTGGGATCCGCATATTTTCCCGCAGCCTTAAATACCATCGCCCCCGGGGACTTTACAGTCTGGACGGCGAATGCAGCAACACCTGTATGCAGGTCAACGGCATCCCCAATGTTCGTACTGAAAATACGCTTCTCAAAAACGGGATGACGGTAAAAGCCCAAAATGTAAAAGGAACGCCTGAAAAAGATCTTATGGGATTCATGGACAAGCTGGATTGGGCCATGCCCGCCGGATTTTACTATCGTATGATGCACAAGCCGGCCAAAATATGGCCGATTGCCTTGAAGCAGGTGCGAAAAGCCGCAGGGCTAGGAACAATTTCTCCTGAATTCCAAATGAAGGGCAAGTATGATGAAATCTATCCCAAAGCGGATGTGTGCGTGATCGGCGGCGGACCTGCGGGTATGTCCGCGGCTTTGGCTGCCGCCGAGCGAGGGTTGCGCGTGATCTTGCTGGAATCCCGCCCTTGGCTGGGAGGATTTTTTGACTATCGCCCGGCTGAATATGACAACAGCATTCACCTGTTTGAAAGAGCCCGGGAGTTGGCCGAACTGGTGGAGCAAGCCCCAACTGTTCGTGTTTTTAGCCACACCTCCGTGGTCGGCACCTATAACAACAACCTCATCACTGCCTTTCAAGTTGGGGGTGATTCAGATTTCTTTGATGAACGTTATATTGAAATTCGGGCGCAAAGTGTTGTCGTCGCCACGGGATGTATCGAGCGTCCCCTGCTTTTTGAAAATAACGAACGTCCGGGAGTCATGCAAATTGGCTGCGCCCATCGCTTGGCACGGACCTATGGCTTGCTTCCCGGAGAAAATGCCGTTTTCAGTATTGCCCATGATCTCGGAATAGAAGCGGCCTTGGATCTTGCAGGATTAGGTCTTAATATTTCACAGGTAGCCGACATTCGGGAAGACGGGCAGGACCCCGCCTTGGTGGCAGGGCTTGCTGCCAAGAAAATTCCGTTTTTGCGAGGATGGATTGCCAATACGGCCCATGGAGACACCCGCCTGAACAAAGTGACCCTGAGCACCATTCAGGGAACCCAGCAGAGGGATGTCGATTGTGATCTTCTGGTGGCTTCGGCCGGCATGACACCGGTTACCGGTCCGCTTTCACTGGCCCATGCTAAACTTGCCTATGACAGCCACACGGGTTACTTTTTGCCTGCGAAACTGCCGCAAAAAATGCATGCTGCCGGCCGTTTGCTGGGTTTGGACGACTCCCTGTCCATCGAGGCATCGGGTCACCTGGCAGGACTCATGGCGGCAGCTGATTGCAATAGCGACGTTGAATCCGATATCAAACCGGCCCGTGAGCGGCTCAATGAACTACCGGGTGCCACAAGGGGATGCAAACTGGTTCAGGCCCCGGTCAAAGGCCGCAAAACCTTTATTTGTTTCGATGAGGACACGACCTTAAAAAATGTGTCTCAAGCCCTGGAGATGGGTTTTGATGCCACGGAATTAATCAAGCGTTTCACCGCAGCCGGGACAGGGCCCGGCCAAGGCGGAATCCCCGGACATAACCTGCCGTTGTTTGTGGCGCAGTATCACGGGGAGGGCAGTGGGCTGGCCAAACCGACGACGGTCCGGGCACCCATGGTTCCGACTTTTATTGCTACCTATGCCGGGACAAACCACGATATGTATAAGTGCACACCGCTGCATGATTCCCAGATGAAAGACGGCGGCGTCATGCGCCGCATCGGTGTCTGGAAACGAGCACGGTATTTCTCTGAGGGCAGCGGGTTTATGCCGGTAATATGTCTAAAATTGCCGACGGCAAAATTAAATACGCTGCCATGTGCAATGAAGATGCCTGTATCATCGATGACGGTGTCGTCGTCAAGCGCGGGGAAAATGAGTATTATTTCACCACCTCCAGCGGCCGTGCCGGGAGCACCGTCGAGTGGTTTCGCTATCACACCCGCTATGACGGCTGGAATTATCACATGGTCAACCTGACCGATGCCCTGGGGGTCATCAATCTTGCCGGACCCCATGCCCGTAAAGTGCTTGAGCAACTTGTCGATGGCGATATTTCCAATGAGGCATTTCCTTTTGCAGGGTATCGTGAATTTACCATTCGAGATACGATCGCCGTCAGGCTTATGCGCCTTGGATTCGTGGGCGAGCTTTCCTACGAGCTGCATGTGCCGTCGTCCTATATGCAATCGCTTTGGGATCTGGTTTTAGAAGCCGGCAAACAGTTTGATATTAAAAATTTCGGGCTGGAAGCGCAAAACGTGCTTCGTATGGAAAAAGGCCACATCATCATCGGGTCGGAATCCGAGCAGCGAACCACACTGCACGATGTGGGACTCGGTTTCCTGTGGGACCGCAACAAAGCAGAAGCAAAAACAGTGGGTGCAGTGGCACTGAAGCAGACCGAAAAACAGGAGGGACGTTTTAAATTGGTCGGGTTTAAAATGGAAAACGCTTCTCGTACGCCCAAAGACGGTTCAATTATTGTGGATAGTAAAATCAGGGGTTATGTTTGCATCGCACGGTTTAGTTTTGGCCTGAAAGAGAGCATTGGGCTGGCGTTGGTGGACTCATCGATGGCCGGGGAAGGCACGCGCTTACAGATTTATGAAGATGAATGCGAAGGCCGGCATCTCTATGCGACAGTGGCAGCGCTTCCATTTTATGATCCGGAAGGGAAACGGCTAAGGGAATGAATATTTGTGGAATGCTGTCGATTTTATAAAAACAGATAGAGCGTAGCGATTCATTAAATCTTCAATCTTCAATTACGGGTTAGGCCTTTAAATTTTGTGCGTTTTATGGCAAAACATTATCGCCACCAAGACCCCAAGGCACAAAAAGAATTGCTTACCAACGGTGGCTCTTCGTGTCTTTGTGCCTTTGTGGCAACTTTTCCGGCTTATCCGGATCAGGTATAGAGGTAAGTATTATGGAAAATATCATCAGACGCTCGCCGGTATCATTTGACGTCCAACCGGCGAAAACGGAAATGCGGGACAACTGGACCGTCGCACTGGAAT
>CAMYLH010000193.1 GCA_947259065.1 uncultured Desulfobacterales bacterium | reverse complement strand
CATATGAACATGATACCGCCCTGATGAGCATCTCCCTGGCCGTACAAAATATATTGCTGATAAGTGAGGCTATCGGACTGGGGGCATGCTGCATGACGGGACCATTGATTGCAAAGGCTGACATCGAAAGATGCCTGCATGTTCCAAAAGGATGGCAGATAGCGGCCTTCATTGCAGTGGGCTATCCGGATGAAACGCCTGCGGATCCGGGCCGAAAAAAACTGCAATGGTTTACAAGATGGCTTTAACGGGGATGAGCATGAATCTGAACGACCAGGAAATAGAAAATAAAATTATGGACGCGTTGTGCAGCAGCCTGGCCCTTGTGCCGGATCAGATAACAAAAAATTCGCGTTTGATTAGCGACCTGGGGATGGATTCTCTGGATTTTCTGGATATCATGTTTTCACTGGAATCAGAATTTAAAACCAAAATTAAGGACCGCGAATTTGACCGCGTACTGCGGCCGGACAAGTCCGAAGCCGCGCTTCAGGCGGAGTATCTGACCGATCGGGAAATCGAGCGATTGTCGGACATTTTACCGGCACTAAAGCAAGCATCCCTGAATGGAAAAGTACCCCGAAATTCATTTTTTACATTTGTTACCGTGGATACACTGGTGAAAATGGTATGCCGTAAACTACGCGCCAAGTGAGATCAGATATGAAATTATCCTCCCATAATACCCTGATGATCGTTCTGATTCTATGCGGTCTGTTGGTTCCGCCGGCGATATACGCGGTGCTCTTTTTACAAGCGCCGTCTATTTCACCTGAAAACGCCCGAAATATCATTGGCAATGCGAATGAAAAATCCTTATTGATAGATGTCAGACCGGCGCGAGAATTCAATGCTTTTCATCTGGCAGGCGCCATCAATATTCCCCTGGACACGATTCGAGCGGATGATAAACTATCCTGGCAGAACCGTCTAAAAAACAGGGAGCATATTTTTCTGATTTGCAGCATGGGATTTTTAAGTGCCAGGGCAACGGAGGAATTGTACAAGCTCGGTTTTCTAAATGCGAAAAACGTCGAAGGCGGAATGGATGCCTGGCTGGCAGGTGGTAAACGTGATCCGGCAAGAGAACCGGTCCTGGTTCGTACGTCCTATGGTGTCGGGCCGGGAGTGGCGAAGCTGGAATTCAGTCTTTTTGAGCAAGCCTTGATCTCGTTTGCCGCTTTCGGAATCAAGCCGTTGTATGAGTTGCTATCTTTGGCATTGATTATTTTTCTATTTAAAAGCAAAAAAACCGATGCTGTCGCACTGAAATGGTCAATGATCGCGTTTTTTCTGGGTGAAAATGCTTGCGCCGTAAATTTTCTTTTTTTCGAAGAGCAAAGCAAACTCATGGAATATTACCACATTTACGGTATGCTGGTCTGTTTCGGTCTGGCAAGCTACGCCTTTATGGTGATGCTGGATACCAGAGTTATCGGTTTTACCGATAAAAAAGAGAAATGCATTCTGCTTGCCAATTGTAGACAATGTTATAAATATCAACCTGTCTCCTGCAACCTCCGTCTGATGTTTTTGTATTTAATTCCCGCAGCCGCGATCATCGCCGCTATTCCTCTTTCCGGTGATTTGGGGAGCTATTTTTACACAGGTAATATTTTTGGCAGTGACGTTCTGTTTGGCCACCATCTTTATCAGCAAATCATAGAATACCGGTTTTGCCCCTTGCTCAGCATTGTGTTTCTGGCCATATCCTTTTTCTATTTAATCAAATACCGGGAAAAGGGCCTGCCCGTCGCCAAAATCTATTTCGCTGCCGCCTTGGGACCGCTATTTTTCGGCTTGATGCGATTTATTATGTTTGAAGCTTACGAGAGCAACCCCCTCTGGGCTGAAGCCTGGGAGGAGATAACCGAATTTATCTTTATTGGGTTTGTCCTCTGGATGGTCTGGTGGTGGCGCGGAACCGATTTTCAACTTCCTTTTTTTTCAAAAAAAGTTGTCAACGTTCCTTTGGGGTGACACATCACTATGGGATGCAAAGGATTAAGGGACCCGGTTCCAATGAGAAAAATGCATTGTAAGACTTTCCGGGCAAAGCTGGAATTTTCTGCAACGAATCGACAATTCAAAATTCCAAATAACACATGCAACCCATCCGCAAAATAATTCATATCGACATGGACGCTTTTTATGCATCCGTCGAACAGAGAGACCGACCTGAGCTAAAGGGAAAACCCGTCATCGTGGGTGGTGATCCTCAATCAAGAGGTGTGGTTGCGGCGTGTTCCTATGAAGCCAGGCAGTTTGGTATCCACTCCGCGATGGCATCGTCCACCGCTTACAGACTTTGTCCTGATGCGGTGTTCATCCGGCCAAGATTTGATATGTATCGAGCGGTTTCAGCGCAAATCAGGGAAATCTTCTGTGAATATACTGATCTGGTTGAACCGTTGTCCCTGGATGAAGCCTTTCTTGATGTGACCGAGAATTACATGGGCATGAAATCAGCGACCCTGATAGCCCGGGAAATTAAGCAGAAGGTTTATGACAGAACCGGTAAACTCACAGCATCGGCCGGGGTCTCGTTCAATAAATTCATTGCGAAGGTGGCCTCTGATATGAATAAACCAGATGGAATAACAGTCATCCCCCCTGATATGGCAGACGAGTTTATGGATCGATTGCCGATCAGGAAATTTTTTGGAGTTGGAAAAGTCACTGAAGAAAAAATGATCAACCTGGGGATCAAAACCGGCGCCGATTTAAAAAAATACAAAAAGGAGCAGCTGATACAGCTTTTTGGAAAGTCGGGCAGCTATTTTTTCAATATTGCCCATGGAAATGATGATAGACCGGTCGAACCCAACAGAATCAGAAAATCTATTGGCAAAGAGACGACCCTACTTGAGGATATTGACGATACCAACCAGATGTTGGAGATACTGGATGACATTGCCGTTAGATTAGAGAATTCATTAATTAACCGTGAAGCGAAGGGGCGGACGATTACACTTAAGGTGAAATATTTCGATTTTCAATCCATCACCCGAAGCGTTACGATTGATGAACCGGCAGACCGCGCTTCGGTCATTATGAAATATCTCAAACCCTTGTTATCAAAAACTGAAGCTGGTGAAAAGAAGGTCAGACTGCTGGGCATCTCGATTTCAAATTTTGATGATCAAGAAACCAATTCTGGAAAAGTTTGTAAATACCGCCAGCTTCCCCTGCCATTCAAATTTCCAAATGCCAAAGGGGCAGGAAATGACTTTAAACTCTGGTAAAGATCCATTTCGCGGCGGCCACCGCGAAAAAGGAACCCTCATTATTTTCAAGTTGTGATTCATTATTTGCCGTAATATTCCGACAAACTAGTTAAACGGAGATAAACCATGAAAAAATACAAACCAATTGATTCTTTAGAATCACCGAGATTTTGCGGAATCAGAACTTTCATGAGACTGCCCCACGTTCCAACCGCAGAGGAAGCTGACTTTGCAGTTATCGGAGTTCCTTTTGACACCGGAGTCACCTTTAGGGTGGGTGCACGGTTCGGTCCGGAGGCGATTCGAAGTATTTCAGTCTTATCGAAACCCCATAACATAGCGCTCGATGTAAATATCTTCGACTACTGCTCCGGCTATGATTATGGCGATCTGCCGATTGTGCCAGGTTTTATTGAAGACTCTTATGAAAAGATAGAAAAAGGTCTTTCGCCGATATTGGACAAAGGGATTATTCCTGTTTTGCTGGGAGGCGACCACTCAATAACACTTGCTGAATTGAGAGCTGTGGCCAATACGCACGGTCCGGTGGCATTGATCCAGTTTGATTCTCATACCGACACTATGGATTCGTATTTCGGCAGGCGGTATAACCACGGTACCCCTTTTAAAAGGGCAGTGGAAGAAGGATTGATTGACCCTGAACATTCCATTCAGGTTGGAATCCGCGGTTCTGTTTATTCAAAAGATGACTTAATCGTTCCTAAAGAGCTTGGATTGGAGATCGTCACCGCGGTCGAGATTCAACAAATCGGCATCCCTGCCTTGATTCAGAGAATTCAGGACCGGGTGAAAAATGCCAATGCATTTGTTAGCTTTGATATCGATTTCGTTGACGCCGCCTATGCTCCCGGGACGGGAACCCCTGAGGTGGGAGGATTTACGAGTGTGGAAACGCTGCAGGCAGTAAGAGGATTAGCGGGACTTTCCCTGATCGGATTTGACATTGTGGAAGTTCTGCCTGCCCATGATCCGACCCATGTCACTGCAATTTTAGCTTCAGCGGTGGCATATGAGTTCATATCTTTGATCGCGTTGAAGAAAAAAATGCAGGCCTAAACCGCAGGCTGTCGGCCGGAATATTGACAATAAAGCCCGCTTTCGGTATCCGGACGTCTAATCGCCCCGGCTTCATAAACAAACCAGCGATACCTTCTAAACCTCTCTTTTTTGCTTTTAACATCGAACTCTTTTACGTTGATGCCCAATCTTCAACCTTGAGTTTGGGAATGCGGCTGAATTCTTTGGTGTTGTGCGTCACGATACAAAGCTTGTTTGCCAGGGCGATGGATGCAATTTGAGTATCCCTTTCGCTGATCGGTTTGCCCAGCTTTTCAAGTGCTGCTCGAATGGCGCCATACTTTATCGCCGCTTGCTCATTAAAGGGAAAAACATCCAGCTCGGATTTAATATATTCAATTTTTAAACGTCGTTCCCTCTTTTTTACGGGTGATTTTTCAATACCGTAGTAGATTTCAGCAAGCGTAATGGTAGATAATGACAAATCTGAAGGGCTATGGCTTTTAATCTTATTGATCAGCTGCGGATCACCACGCATCCAGTAGCTGATGATGTTTGTATCTAACAAATACATCCTGCCTCATGCTAATCGAGTTGGAACTCTTTGGACGCTAATGGATCCGGTATATCAAATTGTGGATCCGGCGTAAAAATATCCCAAAATCCATCAGGCCATTTCGATCTTTTCACAGGCTCCAGGATGACTTTTTCGCCCTGTTTGCGAATTCTCACTTCGGTACCTTCGAAGCGAAACTCTTTCGGTAGTCTGACAGCCTGAGAACGTCCATTTTTAAATAATTTTGCTAATGATTCCATGGCAATCACCTCGATGTATTTGATATATACTGATATATATCATTTTTTGATTTGTCAATCAAGTTAAGACATTTTTTTTTGATTGCCAATTTGAGTTTTAATAATCCTGGTCTTCGAATCAAGGCTAAGTAGCAGGTTGAGCGTCAGCGAAA
>CAMYLH010000192.1 GCA_947259065.1 uncultured Desulfobacterales bacterium | reverse complement strand
GATAGGTCCAGGGAAAGAAGGTGGCGTCCCAGGCCTCATAGAAAGTACGGCAGGGCAGAACATAATGGGCCAATCTGGCTGTTTCGCTCATGACAATGTCATTTACCACCAGAAGGTCCAAACTGCCGAATGCTTTCTCATATGCTGTGGTATCCGGATAAGCACGCAGAGGATTACAGGCGCTGACATGAACGGCACGAAGGCGCTCGGGGTGCTCGCTGAGAATTTCCTCGGGCATGGCCCCCGGCGGGAAGGACCCTGCCGCCGCCGGCGGCAGATCCGTAACCACGGTGCGCCAGGTTTTTGGATCGCGTTCATCGGCATGAAATCCCATGGGCATCACCATGCCCGGGATGACGTTGCCGCCCCGTACACCGAAGATACCGCAGACAGCTCCCAAGATATGCACGAAATAGGAGTTCAGGGTACTGTGACGGCCCATGTAAATGCCCAGATCGGTGTGCACGCTCCAACGGCGGGTGGTCATCAGGCGGCACAGCTCCCGGACCTGTTCATAGTCAACCTGGCAGACTTCGGCGGCGCTTTTGGCGTCAAAGTCCTCGAACCATGATCGGATTTCATCCCAGCCGGCGACATGTTTATGGATGTAGTCCTTGGCCTGCCAGCCTTCGTTCAGGATGATGGCGACCATCGTCTTCGCCAGCAGGGCATCGGCGCCGGGACGTACCGGCAGATGGATATCGGCAATAGCGGCCGTCTCGCTTTTGCGTGGATCTATTGCCACCAGCAGTCGGTCCGGATCTTTGGAAATCTCCATGAGTACTTTGGGCGCCCGCGGCATCTGGTGACTTTGCATACCGTTCCAACCCCATGCAACCAGCATCTCTGTTTGGCGTTCGTCGGGACCGGCGATATTGTATTGTTTGCCGAACACACGGCCGGTCACCCACCAGTCGCCGCAGAACTCCTGCCCGGCCGACGAATAGTAATACTGTGACCCCATGGCCCTGAGAATACCCAAACCGAAGGCAGCCTCCATGTGACCGCCCTGGGAACTTCCCCCCATGTAGGCCAGACAGCGTGGACCGTGTGTGTCGACCAGTTCACGCATCTTGGCGGCAATCTCATCGACAGCCTGGTCCCAGGAAATTGGTTTGAATTGGCCGTCCACCCGTTTCAGAGGTTCGGTCAGGCGATCTTCCGGATACTGGTGATAGATCACGTTGAGGCCCTTACGGCAGGCGTAGCCCTGACTGCGCGGATTTGATTTATCCGGTTTTACTTTGGTCATCCGGTTGTTTTCAACAAATACCTCGAGCCCGCAATTCTGTGCACATAGTACACACCCGGTTTTATGCCATGCGCCCATGTTTCCTCCCCACTTAGTGTTTACAATGGTTTTAGGATTTAAAAGGCTATACCCCTAATTGAACAATGTCACCGCATCTACGTGTTAATTGTTATTTGTTATACGTTAGTAGAAACGAATTCTATTTCTTTGAAACTATTAACCAATAACAAATAAACTCAAAGTTATTTTGTCACTCGCAATAGACTTTTTCCTGCCTCCTTATCTTCCATAAACCGCATTGTATATTCACGTATATTTTGGTAAATTTCCTGATCCGACATATGGCACTCCTTCAGAATTTATTCGTATACTAAATATCTGTTGGGTCTCCAGATCACTTCGTTCTTCTTTTCTTTTAAATCCACATTCCGCATTCCGAATTCAGGCGTATTCCTAAATACTTCTTAATTCTGCATATCCCGCAAAAACCGTTTTAGCAGCAATTTTTCCTCCAGTGTAAAGGGCTTTAACAGATCGTCATTGGTTCGATCTCTGGCTTGCGAGAGTTTGGGTCTCAGATCTCGGCTCTTTGGACTGAGAAAAATTCGCAGTACCCGTTTGTCCTCCACATCGGGTTCTTTTAAAACCCACCCGCCCACAGACAATCGATCCAGAACGCCGGACAGAGTGGCCCCGTCCAGGACCAGCTTTTTGCCGATATCACTGGCTGAAAGCCCGTCTTCTCGCCACAAAGCTTCAAGAATTAAATGTTGTATGGGTGTCAGGCCATAGGAGTGCAAACGTTTTTTGAAGTGTCCGTGGGCTTTTTGGTAAGCCTTGGCCAGAAGGAATATGATGCAATCGTCGTAAGTTTCCATGATAATTATTTCGCATACAAACTAAATCAAACGTAATCACTGTGTCAAGGATAAATTTTGCTGAAATATAGACTGAATAACCTATGTGTAAAGACCGGAAACATTGAATGAGGAATTGCGAATGGTGAATGCTAATTATCGAATGTATCAGCATTATAATCTCGTGATCCGTCATTGAATATTGTAGTAGGATACTGATTTGTCGGAGGTAGTGCGCCACGATGCTGTACAGGAGATGATCCCGCTGGGGCGGGACTCGGAGCCGGCTAGCAGGTGCAGGCTTCAAAGCACCTCAAACTGCTGTGACCAAAAGCCGACAAGCGCAAGCGAACCATCAAGTATTTCCACTTCTGCATCGCGTTTGTCATTCTCTATCTTGCAGAACGGCCTCTCGAAGGCCCCGCTTCGGAACGCCATTTGCGGGCAGGCTCGGTGACAGGGCATGTCACAGCCATCGCAGGGGTCGAAGTCGATAGGACCGGTTGGCTCGAGTTCAGCCTCCACGAAGATCCCTCGAAGACGGAGACGCGTTCCAAACTCCGGTGTGACCAGAAGGTTGTGCTTACCGATCACCCCCAGGCCGGCCAGAGGGGCGGCATCCTTGAGAAAAGCCCCACCATACTCGACCTGGTACGGCAGCGAAAGAGCGCTGATTCCGAGATTTTCACCCATCCAGATCCGGAGCTGTCTTGACTGCCTCCGCATCACACGGGTGCCGGGGGTAAAGCCTGGGACCTTCATGCTCCACCATTCGAGCACAGGCTCGGAAGCGGGATGGACCAAAGCCCAAACCAGAATTGATTTATGCTCTTCGCGCCATTTAAAGCTTTTGAATTCGAAGTAATTCGGGTTATCGCGATCGTATGCTTCGTAGAAAGGCGCACTGGCGTAAAGTTCATAGGAAGGGGAAGCTTTCAGATCTTCGACCCTCGCGATCCCCGCAAGCGACGCACCCAGCTCTTTCGCTTTCTCGAGGATGGTTTTCTCGATCTTATAGCCATCAGATTTCATGTGCCTGGTTCCTTTCCACCGTGGAGTATAGCCACCATCTTGGTCACTTTACATGGTCGCTCGTAGGTTTCGCGTTCAGGCTGATCAGAGCATCAGCCGCAATCACCCCCCGACCTTCGGCCAAGAGCATCAGTGGGTTGATATCGAGCTCAATGATGGACGACGGGTCGTTCTCTACCATGCCCGCAACCGCCAGAATGACATCAGCGGCGGCGTTCAGGTCGGCAGGTGGAGCCCCCCTGAAACCGTTTAAGAGAGGTGCACACTTCAGCTGACCCAATGCATGCAACACCCGCTCTCTGGTGGTCGGCATCAGGAGTGACACACTGTCTTTCATCATCTCCACCAGAATGCCACTGCCGCCGCCTCCCCGGCGCTGCGAACGACTCGCGCCGAAGGGACCGGCACACCACACTGGGCGAGAAAACTCTTGGATTCGGCCTCGTCCAACACTTTGACGGGACCGTCCTGTCGACCGAAACTGGTGAGTAATGGTGGGCTGGGAGGCCGGCTCCAGGCAGCGCCGACATCGACCGCCGCCTGGATGCCTGCAAGCCCGGTATCGATGCCGGCAAGCAGGGCAACACCCTGTTTCATCAAACGCGCCGTCACCGACTCCGTAATCGTATCTGAAAAGGTTGCCAGCACCGCGGCCTTGGTAGCGGTCTGTTGTGCGGCGCGAACAAACCCCCTCTCGGCCCCACCCCAGGACAACTGGTCACAAAGGTCTTCTCTTGGATAATCGAGCAAACACAGTGATACATCAAAGTCTTCCGACAAAAAGGCGGTAAACTTGTCGGCCATATGGTCTTCGTCATCCCAGTTGAACATCTGGTAATCAAACGGATTGGCGGCCACTACCCGCTCGTGAACCGTCGCGCGAAGACGTTGTTTCATCTTTTCGGACAGCGGGGGCATGATCAGGCTCGGGCCCATGGCGTCGGCGAGAAGCGTAAGATCACTGCCCGAGGTGCTCATGGCCCCGATCCGGCCACCATTCAATGGACCGAGAAGGTGCAACACCTTCAGCGCTTCCATAAGCGCTTCCAGAGAATCGACTCGAGCCAGACCGAGGCGCTCGAACAGAGCACTTACCAGAACGTCGGAACCGGCGAGTGACGCCGTGTGCGATACCACCATTTTCTGACCGACCTTTGATCGACCGGTCTTGATGGCAACGATGGGTTTGGCCAGCTCGCGGGCGACGTTGACTGCCTCCTCGAAGGCCTTCGGGTCAGGCATCGTTTCCAAAAAGAGGCCTAGCGCCGTGACTCGATCCTCTCGAGCGAAGGTGTGGATCGCATCATGCAGATCGAACTTCAGTTTGTTCCCCAGGGACACCATGTAAGCTATGGGAAGACCGCGCCGCTGCATGGTGAGGTTGAAACCTACGTTGGAAGACATGGTAATGATGGCCACGCCTTCATCGACCCGTCGGCCGCCCTGCTGGTCGGGCCAGAGCATCGCCCCGTCGATATAGTTGAGAAGCCCATAGCAATTCGGCCCGATCAGGGGCATGTCACCCGAGGCCTCCAGAAGTCGCTCTTCGAGTTCGGAACCCTCCGCGCCCGCCTCGGTAAAGCCTGTGGCATAGCAGATGGCGCCGCCCGCATCCCGCGCAGCGAGATCTCTGACAATGTCGATCGTGAGGTGGCGATTCACACCCACGTACGCAGCATCGGGGCTTCCCGGTAGATCCTCCACCGAGCGGTAGACCCTGCGCCCCAGGATCTCCGTTTTCTTGGGATGCACCGGCCAGATCTCCCCTTTGTATCCCATGCGATCGCTCTGGCGAATCACCTCCTGGGCCTGCGCACCGCCGAAAGCGGCAATGGAACGCGGATTCAAAATACGCTCAAATGACATGTGTTGCCCTCCCGGCGTAAGCTTCGCCGTTTATAAACCCCCGGCTCGATTCAGCGCGATAACCCTGACAAACACTCATGGATAATCTTCTCTGCGTCCGAGGCGATTCGAGACACCAACTCTGCCAGCGAGGGGATGTCGTTAACCAAACCGGTAGAAACACCGGGCCACCAGATGCCGCGCTGCATGTCGCCCGTCTATAGAACCACGGCCTCCCGTTCACCGGAAACCAA
>CAMYLH010000191.1 GCA_947259065.1 uncultured Desulfobacterales bacterium | reverse complement strand
TCGGTCGCTTCCGGCGTCGGTATAGGCGCCTTTGGCATGACCGAAAAACTCATCTTCGAATATTGTTTTACTGAATGATGCCATGTTAACGGCGTAAAAAGGCGCTGTTGAACGGTTGCTCAGTCGGTGTATGACCCGGGCCAGCATTTCTTTTCCTGTTCCGGATTCGCCATTAATTACTACACTGTAATCCGTGCCGGCGACAGCCTCTACCTGATGAAACACAAGAGCCATGGCTTCATCTTCAGCAACTATGTCGGCAAAAGCCTCGGGATGTTTCAGTTCGGAAAATAATTTTTTCCTGCCGAGCCGCTCAAGTTCGTCCTGCAGCGTATGCTTTTCCAAAATGCGATCAACAAGGGCGATGAGTTTTTCGCTGTTAAGCGGTTTTACCAGATAATCAGATGCTCCCAAACTTATGGCTTTAACAGCAGTGGCAATCTCATCGCTGGCGCTGACGATCACACAATCAGGAGCAGGAAATTCGTCTTTGATTCTTTCGAGAACCTCCATACCGTTTAGATGCGGCATCATGAGGTCCAGTAAAATGAGCTGGAAAGAATGCTTTCGAACCAGCTTTAATGCGTTTCGGCTATCCGACAGCAGTGCTGGTTCAGGCAGACCAGAACTGACCAATGTTGCCTTTATACTCAACAAAAGTCCTTCATCATCGTCAATCACCAATACCGGTGTGTGTTTGTCGGGAATCGATTCCATGTATGAATGAATAGATGTTGAATTGAGAAGAATTCACACCTGATATAGGTGTGATAATGACAATTTTTTAAGTCCTAATACTACTTACATGTTAAATTGAAATCCAAAAAAAATCAAGAAATACTATTTTCCATCGGAATTTTTATATATAAATTTTGGTAGGTTAAGTTCAAATTTGAAAGAATTAGGGTGGCGAGCTTTTAAATGGCGCGCCGTCAACAGCTGCCGTTCTTTCAAGAAGCCATTGAATCGTGGATTTTAGGCTTTCACGCCAGGGTTATGGGGTTATTCTGAAGTCTTTTTGATTTGCAATTTCAGGTCTGTCAGGAACGGATATTGTTGGTCCTTAACGGAAAGCGTTGGTTCTTTAACCGGCCAATCAATAGCGATAGTTGGATCCGACCACAAAATGCCGCCTTCATCCTCGGGGTTGTAGTAGTCGGAGCATTTGTAAGCAACATGGGCGCTTTCGCTGAGAACGCAAAAACCGTGGGCAAAGCCCCCGGGGATGAAAAGCTGGCGCTTATTTTCTTCAGACAGCAAGACCCCCGACCATTTGCCGAAGGTGGGGGACTCGGGCCGAATGTCAACTGCTACATCAAAAATATCTCCGGTAACAGCCTGAACCAGTTTGGTCTGGGGTTTGGTAACCTGGAAATGCAAACCCCTAAGCGCGCCTTGTTTTGAGAACGAAAGATTGTCCTGTACAAAGTTGGCATCCAGGCCGGCCGATTGAAATCGCTCATAATGATATGTCTCCAAAAAATAACCACGTTTATCTTCGAATACGTTCGGCTCTATTATCAGCAAGCCCTTGAGCGATGTCGGCAAAATATTCATGTGCACTCCGATTTATCAATTGGCTAAAGATACAGATTATGGGTTGATATGCTTAATCCAGCTTCTGATCAATCAGATCCATCAACTCAACAATCTCCTTGTAAGATTTTAATTCAGAGAGCCACTTTTGCTGTATGGCGTCAATACCCAGGTGGGCGCCCAATATCATGCCCACAATTAAACCCCGGCCGGCCGAATCGCCTCCGGCCATGGCATTTTCAATCAAGCCTTCTTTTAAATTGTCTTCGTACCTGGCGATCAAATGCACGACACAGGGAAAAGATGCCTCTATTTCGCACATTTGCCCAAATTCCAGCATAACCTGACGGGTATCCGATCCAACACTGTTCAAGCCGTCCGTAACCCATTTCGCATAAGGTTCCCGATCAAATCCTTGCTCCAGTGCGTGCTTGATACCCGCGGTGGGCGTTTCACCGTGTAGTACCAGCCAGGCAACCCGGCCAAAGAATTCAGCGGTTTCTATAACCATGCGATTGTTATGGGTCAGAGCAGTTTGGGCCCGGGCGGCGGCTATAAACTTCTTTAGGTCATTGCGATAACAAAAAGCCAACGGTGCAATCCGAGAAGCACCGGCGAGATCATCTGAATTAGATCCGGCATCCGCTGGTGATTTTCCGGCTGCAATATTATCAAGAGTTGTCTTGGTGGCCCCGTCAAAATAGCCCTCATAGCTATTAAAGAATTCCAGCCAATGGTTGCAAAAGTAATCAAGAGCAAAGCCGGAATTCCCGGCTATGGATTTTAGCAACAGCAGGGTTTGATCCCCGTAATGTGTGAGTTCGCCAAGATCCTTGGTGGGATGGTAGGTCGGTCTTTCCGGTTTAATATATTCTTCCACCCGCCCCCACTTTTTATCAATAACGTTGGTGTTGTATATCCAGTGAACTCCCAGAGAAAGAGCATCGGCAACAAATGACGCCAGAACCATAGCTTTTGCCTTATTGTTCATCAATTTTCTCCTTTAAAAAATAGATTGAGTTAGGGACAGTGAACCTGTCCAAGTAATATTAGACATATTTTCAAATCTTCAATATTCGAATCCAGGGAAATTTTCTGTATGATTTTCCGACAAAGGAAACCTGATTGCTCTAAAATTCTTAGTCAGGAACCGGGAAAGAATCGTATGGTGGGATTTTAGAAGATCCAATGGGATTAAATCTCAATATCAGTGTTGTATTCCGACTGAATCTGTTTCATCATATCCAGTAGTTCATCCTCTTCGATCATCCCTTTCTGGAGCAGTAATCGGGTTATCGCTTCGAGCTGAATGGTAGTTGAAACTAGAAGTTTTTCATAGCCGAGCATCTTTTTTGGATCGAGGCCTTTAGACACCAGCAGGTCTCTGAATGGCAGCCCCTCCCTGCGGTCTTTAACTCTGCGTCTTTCCTGTCCATCGTAGTCTGATTTTATCCATCTGCGGTTGAAACCGGAACGTCTCTCCATGTGTTTGATGTCGACTGTGATTTTGGGTCGTTTCATAAAAGGAGTTCCATCTTAAATCTTTGAAAATAATAAGCAATTGATGATTTATGACAAGCTTTTCCCAATTAGTATAATATATAGCTCCTGGAAGGTCAAAAGATTAAAACACCTGAATATCTCAAGCCCCAGTTTGTTTCCACCGATGATGTCAGGCCGCTATAATCCGTTCTGGCACTTCGATTTGCCATCGCTATCAGATATCCTGCACGGAATCGGTTGGAAAGTAGAAAGCCGGACATCCACCATCGATCAGGTTTTTCTGATTAGGATGAAGACCATAGAAGCAGGCGTTTAAATTACGGCTTTTTTTGGAAGGAGAGTTGTGATGAATATTTTCTATGGAGCAGCTGTCGGTCAAACCGGCCCATTGTTGGTCCAAAACATTGAGATGATGTCGTCCTTCTTATGCGATGGGCAATTCCGGAATTCGTCAATCCGCCCGTTGAGTTTTCAAATGGTTCCATGAGGTGTTGTTTTTCTTAAAGCGCCGGAAGTACCTCATTTCATGGATATACCTATTATTCCATATCAACGGTTTATTTCCGCTCTTAATCTTTTCGTATTTCTTCCTTGGATTTAGCCCAAAAGGTTAATATGGCTATCGCCAAGATGATGGCAAAAAGATAAGCCGAAAAGACAAGTAAAAAATTAATAATTATTTTCATCCACATTTCAATAACCTCTATCTGCCCAAAGGCCTGTCTATTATATCGGTATTTTTAGAATTTTCTTTAGTATCCTTTAGTTACACTATGACTGTTATGCAGCGTGATTAATTTAACTCTTTATGCGTGTGACAGGCTCAATAGCGAAAAAAAATCCACCATAAATGCTTGAAATTTATTTTGAATAGAAAGGTGTGGTGATAGCGACCTTCATTTGGTTTATTCGACACCATGCCAGATGTACGGTGTCAGCGCCGCCACCGGCCGCCAAACCCGCCGGGTTAATCGAAAAATAAATTTTAACAATGTAGTTTCTATTCATGGTGGGGAGATTGGTATTAACCTTCAGAATACAGGAATAAGTTTACACAATTCTAAGCATTACATGACTCATCATGCAAAAAAAAATCCATTTGGTTAAAAGCGAAATGGATGATGCCATAAATTTACGAAAGTTTTTTTCAGATAATTTGAAACCTAGAACTCATCAAAAATTAGGGGTTTATGAAACGCCTCATTAAACCTAAAAGGTTGGTCGAAAATAAAATTGAGCCTTTCTTATGTTCGGCACAATAATTGAAGGGGACTGTGGGAATTCTTTCGAAGGGATTTTAAATTTTATAGTTTATCGCGACGGCGATGAGCCAACCCTCGTTCGTCTTCCCGCTGGGGGATGGCGGACTCAACATTCAAGGATCCATTTTCTTACTTACATTGGATCTGTAAACCTTCATTTCAAATGAAAGGAATAATAATAACTCTTATGAAAAAATTATTTAACATCACTATTACAATCATGGCCCTCATGACTCTTCTAATCGTTAACTCGGCTTTTGCTGAAGGCAACAAAGAAATGACCGCCAAATCCAGTGAAACTGTGGCTTCGATGCAAAAGATCAACATCAATCAGGCGGATGCGAAAACTTTGACAACTCTAAAGGGAATTGGAAAAGACCGCGCCGTCAAGATAGTTGAGTACCGGGAAACGAACGGTCCTTTTCAGAAAATCGAAGACATCATGAAGGTGAAGGGGATCGGCAAAAAGATCTTCGAACAAAATAAGAATGTACTTTCTGTTTGATGTCGGAAAGCAAATTCTCTCAGAATGTTGTGAGAAGATAATATAGTTTCGAAAATATGATGGGGCTTTGGGGGAACGAGCAATTTTCCCCAAAGGCCTTACCTATAACTTTTCACATCTTATCGTCTTAATTGGGAATAAGTTTGGCATTAATTTTGAGGGAACAAAAAAACGGTTTAGGATATTTCCTAAACCGTTCATTTACTATTGGTAGCGGGGGATGGATTTGAACCATCGACCTTCGGGTTATGAGCCCGACGAGCTACCAGACTGCTCCACCCCGCATCAATTTTTTCTAGTAACGCTTTTAACGGAACGGAAATAATTAGTCAAGGGATTTCTGTCAGCCTGACCAAACTTTTTATCTTTGTTCAGGAGGAAGCCAAGTTTAAAATCAGTTGCTTAAGACGACCATACTCTTTGTCAGATATGTTGGTTCCGTCAGAGTGCAGCAGGACCTTCTTGTTGCGG
>CAMYLH010000190.1 GCA_947259065.1 uncultured Desulfobacterales bacterium | reverse complement strand
GATTTTCTTGCCATGATGGGCGGCAAGCTTCCGCCCATGCAGGCTTTTACTTCCGGCAAGCTGAAGATCGAAGGGGATGTGATGAAGAGTCAGCTGCTGGAGAAGCTGTTCGTGATCGGATAATAGGTAAGCGTTCAAAGGTTCAGGGTTAACGGTTGAGATAACCCTGAACGGTGAACGCAGAACCTTTAAACCCTTAACCTATCAACCAATCACCCAATCAACCTCTATTCGGGAGGATATCATGGCGACAGGAATAAAAGATAAAGTTGCAATTATCGGTATGGGTTGCACGCGCTTCGGCGAACGGTGGGACATGGGCGCCGAAGAATTAATGGTGGAAGCCTTCCAGGAGTGTCTGGCGGACGCCGGGATCGAAAAGAATGACATCGGTGCGGCCTGGCTGGGGACTTGTTTTGACAATATCAATGTGGGCAAAAGCGCCCTGCCGCTGTCGATGACCCTTCGACTTCCCAATATTCCCGTAACCCGTGTTGAAAACTTTTGCGCCACCGGCACCGAGGCGTTTCGCGGCGCCTGTTATGCGGTGGCCTCCGGTGCCTATGATATTGCCCTGGCCCTGGGAGTGGAGAAACTCAAGGACACCGGTTATGGCGGTCTGCCCAGTTTTACGGGATCCGATTCGGGCAGCCTGACCTGGCAGTGGTTTCCGAACATGACGGCTCCCGGCGCCTTTGCCCAGCTTGCCAGCGCTTATGGCGCTAAATATAACATTGCGGATCGGGACCTGAAGCGGGCCATGGCGCATGTGTCTGCCAAAAGCCATGCCAACGGGGCCCTGAACCCCAAAGCACATTTGCGCAAGGCGGTTTCCGAGGACCAGATCATGGCCGCTCCCATTATAGCCCATCCTCTCGGACTCTTTGACTGCTGCGGTGTCAGCGACGGTGCTGCCTGCGCCATCGTTACCACGCCGGAATTCGCTAAACAGCTGGGTAAAAAAGACATTATCACCGTCAAGGGCCTGCAGCTGGCGCTCAGCAGCGGTGAGGAAATGGGCTATAACGATTGGGACGGAGACCATTTCGTAACGACCAGCAAGTGCAGCGCCAAAGCGTACCAGGAAGCGGGTATCAGCAATCCAAAGGAAGAAATCAGCATGATGGAGGTGCACGACTGCTTTTCCATCACGGAGCTGGTTACGATGGAAGATCTGCACATTTCCGAGCGCGGGCGGGCCTGGCGTGATGTGATGGACGGGGCCTTCGATCGTGACGGCCAGGCTCCCTGCCAGGTCGATGGGGGGTTGAAATGTTTCGGCCATCCCATTGGCGCCTCGGGCTTGAGAATGCTGTATGAGATTTATCTGCAGTTTCACGGTCGGGCCGGTGAACGTCAGATTGAAGATCCCAGATTCGGACTAACTCATAATTTGGGTGGCTTTCCGGCAATGAATGTATGCAGTATCGCGGTCGTGGGGAAATACGGCGAGTGAGGAAGGACGAGGGACGAATGACGAAGGACGAATGTGACAAAGAGAAGATAGGAAGTTGGGATGCTGGGAAGCTGGGAAGCGCAGAACATGGGAAAAGCGAACCGCAGAATATCGAATAACGAATATCGGAATTCGAAGGGTGAAATCGCTTCGCTCTGTCTTTTTTGTGTATTAAAAGTACTCACAGGAGTGGACTTTGACATTCAAGATTCAAAACTGACCGATTCTTTGTAAAATATCAATAAACTGGTCGGTATGTTTCGAAAATTGGTTTTTCGGATTTGGATATTATTTGGGATTTGGGCATTGAGATTTGGGATTTCAGTAACGTATCGGGCAAAGAAAATCACTTCCTTCTGAATCAGCTGGAGATAACTTTAACGTTATCCTGCTCATAAAAACGAGTGTTCCTAACGCACGAACGGAGTGAGTTTTAGCCATGGAGATACTCAAGTATACAGAAGCACATAAAAACTTCCGTGAGCGTCTGAGGGGCTTTCTGGTAAAAGAAGTAACGCCTTTCGCGGATCAGTGGGAGCGGGACAAGAGCGTTCCCAAAAGCGCGTGGAAAAAGATGGGGCAAGGCGGATTTTTATGCACGGATGTGGCCCCGGAATACGGTGGGCGGGGGGGAGATTTTCTTTTTTCCCTGATTGTGGCCGAGGAAATGACCCGAACCCGACAAACCGGTCTATCAACTCTCCTTCACAGTGACATCGTGGTTCCCTATATAAGCGCCTTTGGTTCGGAAGAACTCAAGAAGAAATATCTTCCCGGTTGCGTTTGCGGTGATATCGTGACGGCGGTAGCCATGACGGAGCCGGGTGCCGGCAGCGATCTTGCCGGCATGCAGACGGCTGCCGTGGAGGAAGGTGAAGAAGTCGTCATCGATGGCTCCAAGACGTTTATCTCCAATGGCCTGAATGCGGATATCGTCGTGGTGGCGGCCAGGGATCCGGCATTGGAAAACCCTTATGAGGCACTTTCTTTATACGTGGTTGAGTCCGGAACTCCCGGTTTTACCACGGGACGCCGCCTCGAAAAAATGGGGATGTGGAGCCAGGATACCGCCGAACTTTTCTTCTCCAAGTGCCGCGTCCCCCAAAAAAACCGCCTGGGCGACAAGGGCATGGGATTTTTAATGCTGATGCAAAAGCTTCAACAAGAACGCCTGGTGTGCGCCATCATGGGCGTTACCGGTGCAGAGTATATTCTGGAATGGACCATGAATTACTGCAAGCAGACATCCATTTCAGGCAAACCGATTTCAAAATCCCAGGCGGTGCAATTTGCGCTGGTGGAAATGGCGACTGACGTGAAACTCGGTAGAACCTTCGTCGACAAGCTGGTCGCAGATCACATGGAAGCAAAAGATATCATCGTTGAAACGTCCATGGCCAAATACTGGACGACCGACATGCTGAATCGTATCGCCAACCGTTGCCTGGACCTGTGCGGAGACTTCGCTATGTCGGAGAAATGTCCTATCGTGAGGGCCTGGCGGGACGCCAAAGTCATGACCATCTTTGCAGGGACCAACGAGATCATGAAGAATATTGCAGCGAAGTTTATGGGAATGTGACAAAAGACAGAAGGCATAAGACAGAAGACAGAGAGCAGATTACCTATCACAAATGACTGAGGGATTTTATTGCGGAATTCGGAGTTTGGAATGGGGAAGGTGGAATTGGGAATGCGGCCTCCGGCCTCTCCGAGCTGTAGGCTCTACGAGCCGGAAGCCGTAGGGGCCATAAGGGCCTACGCCCCGGAGGGAATGGGGAATTTTGAAACGCTCTATTTAGGCAAGAGGTAAAATATCATGGCACAGGTAATTACCGACCGGCGGGACATCGATTTTGTTCTCTATGAGCAATTCAATGTTGAAGCGCTGACGAAACATGAAAAATTTGCCGACTTTAATAAAAAAGCGTTTGACCTGATCGTCAACGAAGCGCGCAATCTGGCCGTCAAGGAAATACTGCCGACCTTTGCCGAAGGAGATCGGGAAGGGGTCCGGCTGGAAAACGGTCAGGTGAAGGTGCCGGCATGTTACCATCGCCCCTACCAGCTTTTTAGAAAAGGCGAGTGGACCGCCATGGTGGCGGATCCGGAGCTTGGCGGCCAGGGGCTTCCCTATTGTGTATCCCAGGCGGCCTCCGAATATCTGGTCGGTGCCAATTATGCCTTTACGCTATACGGCGTTGTGGGTCATGCCGCCGGAGAACTGATTGAAGTCTACGGAACCGAAGAACAGAAAAGGCTGTTTTTAGAGAAAATGTATACCGGTCAGTGGAGCGGCACCATGCAGCTGACCGAGCCCCAGGCCGGATCCGATGTGGGTGAGCTGACCACCTCGGCCGAAAAAAATCCGGACGGAACCTATTCCATCACGGGCAACAAGATTTTTATTACGGCCGGAGATCAGGATCTGACCGAAAATATCATTCATCCGGTGCTGGCCCGTATCGAAGGGGCCCCCAAAGGCACCAAAGGTATTTCGCTGTTTATCATCCCTAAAATCTGGGTCAACGAAGACGGCAGTCTGGGCGAACCCAACGACATTGTCTGCACCGGCTTGGAAGAAAAGATGGGCATCCACGGCAGCTCGACCTGTTCCATGGCATTGGGCGGCAAGGGAAAATGCCGGGGTCTTTTGTTGGGTGAAGAGAACAAGGGGATGCGCGCCATGTTTTACATGATGAACGCGGCCCGCCTGGCAGTCGGCTTTATCGGCTTTATCAGCGCATCGGCTGCCTATATGTATGCGCTGAATTATGCCCGGGAACGCCTGCAGGGCAGAGATCTTGAATTCATCCGCGACCCGGATGCACCCCAGGTGCCCATTATCCGCCATCCGGATGTACGCCGTATGCTGCTGTGGATGAAGGCCCACGTTGAGGGGATGCGCAGTTTTATCTATTATGTCGGTTCTCTGTTCGACATGAAGGCATATAGCGCCGAACCGGAGAAAATTGAGCATTATCAGGGCCTGATCGATCTGCTTACCCCGGTCATTAAATCCTATTGTTCGGATCGCGGTTTTGATGTCTGCACAGAGGCCGTTCAGGTTCACGGCGGATACGGGTATACCCGCGATTATCCGGTGGAACAGCTTCTCAGGGACTGTAAAATTGCTTCCATTTATGAAGGAACCAACGGAATTCAGGCCATGGACCTTTTGGGGCGCAAGCTGGGGATGAAGGGTGGTTTGGTGTTCATGAATTACCTTGCGGAGATACAAAAAACTACCCGCACCGCCAGGAAAATTAGCAGCCTGGAAGATCTGGCTACCCGGGTTGACGAGGCTGTCAACCGGCTGGGCGAGATCGCCGTGCATCTGGGTAAAACCGTGCTGTCAGCCGATTTCAAGGTGGCGTTTGCCTATGCCAAACCGTTTCTGGATGTAATGGGTGATGTCTGCATGGCGTGGATGCTTTTATGGCGGGCAACGCTGGCCGTTCCAAAATTGGAAAAACTGGCCGGCGGTTTAGACCTCAAAGCCAGACAGGAAAAGGCGGGCAAAAACAAAGAGACGGCTTTCTATGAAGGTCAGCTGCAATGCGCCAAATACTTCATAAACTCGGTTCTGCCGATTACGATGGGGAAAATGAATGCCATTGAAGCCGGCGATGCCGCGACGGTTGACATACCGGAGGCCTCCTTCGGAGGATGACGGGGATGTGGTTTCAGGTGTCAGATAAAGCCGGATTAGCGCTTAAGAGGAATCCCCCGAGTGTCTTTGTTCATATGATTTAAAAATGGCAGATAAGGCTTCAGCTTGGCCCAAAGCAGCCTTGCGGCGATGTATAGCAACATAAAAGGTG
>CAMYLH010000189.1 GCA_947259065.1 uncultured Desulfobacterales bacterium | reverse complement strand
TTTTGGCATCGGTATGGGTCACCGGTACTTGCCTGGCGGGTCAAGCTCCCCATCAGGTCAGTGTGTTCGTTTTGAATCGGAATCTCGCTGATTTCAAGGATTTTGTCATCATGGAAACCGCATTGCCAATCCGGTATATGGAGAACATTGAAGAGGTGGAGATCAAACCCATCAAAGGAATGAAAAGCGGCTATATTGCTTATGCCACCTGCGCTGCTCCGGGTCATATCGTCAGGATTAAACTGAAGTATAATGATTGGAGCAAAAAGTTTTTTGAAAATCTTCTCAAACAGTTCAAAAAGAAATACGGTGAGCCGGACGAATACCGCGGTGATGCATTTCACATTTTCATTGCCTGGAAATGGTCTTTTATCGATAAAGACGGCAATCGTATCAGCTTGACCCTGCAGCACAACTCACAGGATCCCGAAGAGAAAATGGGAAATGCCGTAAAGCTCACTATGACCAATCTGGTTGAAGAGGATAAACAATGCCATAAGCTAAAAGGGCGCGATCCCCGCGCAAAACTGCGACAACGGGATTGGAAAGTCGTCGATCCGGGGTTGACCGGCTGGGACCTTTATCTGCCGAGATAATTAAATTGGAGTGATGGGCCTGGAACGGAGTCCGGTTTAAAACCCCTGTCGGATGGGAGATTGCTCAGATCGGCACCCGCTATCTGGTACTCGAGAATGATACGGGGCCGGTCATGGAGGTCAAATGGGGACCCGTGAGAGGGACGTTTTCCCACAAAGCCCACCTGAAGCGTCTCAGCGCCTTTCATTCAAGAAGCCTTAAAGGCCGTATTGCTGAATGGTTCCTGCCGCCGCATTGGCAAGCGGCGCTGTCGGATTTTGAGACCAGCGGGTTCTTATGGCAAGGGGAAGCTGCCATCGGCCGGGGAGCGATCTTGTTTTGTCCGGTCTGCCGCAATGCAGCGCTGATCCAATTTTTTCGGTACAATTCGTCGGACCGTGAAAAAGTCTTATCGGCGGTGCTCAAATCCTATCGCGATCACCGGCAAGACGGTATCGCGCTTTGGTCTGTTTTTGACATCCGCGTACCACTGCCGCAAACGCTGAAGCTAATTAATTTTCGGTTTGATACCGGTAAATTTGAACTCGGATTTGCCCACGGCAGGCAGTCCATTTACCTGCACCGCTGGGCGCCAGCAGCCGCTCTTTTAGGCGGGGGAGATCTCATCGGGTTTGCCGCCACAGCCCCTGAATTTTCTAATGGACAGCCGCAGCCATTGACCATAGATGGCTACGATGCAGTGGCGTGGCGCATCATGCCCGTAAGCGACTGGCAGCGAAGAATGAGCCGGTTAAAGGTAAATCCTTCATTTTTCTGGTATAGACTGTGGCATGTAGCAGAAAAAAACCGGATCCTCGGTATCCGGTCCGAATCCAAGTACCGCCTTGATTCTCAATTGCTGGAACAGATTTATACAGATTATGAAAGTATTTAGAAAGAAGTCCGGGGCAAGTCATTTGTCTCGCACGGAGGCTCTCGGATACACACCGGTCAAAAGCCGCCAAATTTCTGAAGTTCGACTGGAAACTGGTGACGTGATCATTGAATATCCACTGATCGTGAGTCCATGGATTGCCGCCGTGGCCAATCGTCTAGGAAACCTTCAGGATCGAAAGCAAACCAAGAAGCTGCAACTGGATGCCATGGGAACTTCTGTATGGGACTTGGTGGATGGCAAGCGCTCGGTACGCATGATTATTCAGATTTTTGCAAAAGCACATCGTCTGGAAAACAGGGAGGCCGAGGTTTCCGTAACCAGTTTCCTTCGTCAGCTCGGGCAACGCGGTGTCCTCGGCCTGGGTTGAGATGTTTTCATCTCCCTAAAACGATTTGAGCGCGTCGTCCATGGTGGCAACAATGGGCAAAAAAGAATCAAACCCGGCAATCTCGAAAACTTCCTTGACATAATCCTGCATAGAGCAGAGCATGATCCGGCCGTCTTCTCGTTTGATGGCTTTGGTGGCTTTTAAAATCACCCGTAAACCGGCACTTGAGATGTAGTCAAGATCCCTGAAATCAACCACCATGGTTTTCGATCCATCGGAAATCGCCTGAAAAAGCTTTTGTTCGAACCCCTGTGACGTATTAGAATCCAGGCGACCGTTGAGTTTAAAAATATCGATGCCACCTTGTTTTTCCTCTATAATTTCCATTTACCATCCTCCCAGTTGGTGTATATTTGCAGAATCAATTGGTTGTAAACTTTGAACCTTGAACGCTGAACCTGGAACCGATCAGTTTAACGCTTGGGTTTTGCGAGATCTTTCTTCAGCTTTATAATGTTTTTATCCTTGCATCTTTCATAACAAATATCATCTATCAGCTTTCTGATAATATGGATTCCCAATCCACCGACTTTACATTCTTCAATGGAGCAGGCCACATCGGGTGTTTCAAATTCGACGGGATTAAATGGTTTGCCGTCATCCTCGATGCACAGGCAAAGTCCGTCATTCTCCGGTGTCATCGTGACCTTAATGACATGCTCAAGGTCATCATCAAATCCATATGAGATAATGTTGGTGAACAATTCGTCCAGGACCAGATTGATCTCAAATAAAAATTTTTTTGAAAGCCCTGTTTTTTGGCCGAACGTTTCCAAGTGCCTGCACAGATTATCTAATTCGGACAAGTTACTTTTGAGTTCAAATGAATACTTTTTTTGAACCATCAACGTTCACCTTAATATTGCTCAGCCAGCACTAAGTCCTGAGTAAATAAATATGTCATCATATTTATGAATCGAAGGATTTAACCCGGCATACGAATACCAGATCCACAAACCTGCCGATTTCGGCTGCAATCTTTTGACTCAGATCAGCGTGACGCCCAATCTGTTCATGCATTCACCGCATTGGTCCCCGCGATCAGAAAGAAATCGATCTTCCCAGGTGTCGATGCTTTTCGCCACGGCATTGCAAATCCTGGCAAGTAAATTTGGAAACTGCTCCATTGTTTTTAAAAATTTACCCCGATCCATTACAAGACAGGTGGTATCCGTGACCGATTTAAGAGAAAACAGACGGCGAGTTTCTCCCAACAGCGTCAAGCCGCCGATAAATTCCCCGGTCTTACAGTCTCGAATATCAACCGTTTTTCCGTTGTCGGCGCGTTCAAGTCTGGCCTGACCTTCGATGATATAAAATGCCTGGCCGTCATCTTCGTCCTGACGGAAGATGTGCTCTCCATCTCTGAATTTCTCTCTGGTACAAAGATACGCGAAAATTTTAAGGGTTTCAAGAGGCAGTCCTGAGAAAAAATAGGTTTGCCTTAAAATCTCCAGATTATCCTGGAATTCACACGAGGGTGTCAAATTATTTTTTTCCAACGAGCTCATATAGCATTCCTTTCCGACCCATCAGTTCATCGTAGGTACCCATTTCAAGAATTCTGCCGGCTTTCATGACTGCCACCTTGTCGAAATTTTTTATGGTGTCAAGCCGGTGTACAACTGAAATCACGGTGTTTTTCTTCTTCCAGCGGGTTTCCAGCAGGTTCTGAATACGGGTCTGGGATTTATTGTCCAGGGCCGATGTCGCTTCGTCCATAATCAAAATGTTTGGTGCCTTGAGAAATATACGGGCGATGGCAAGTTTTTGCTGCTGTCCTCCGGACAGTTTGTCTCCTTTGGTGCCGACCTGATAATGCATCCCGATTTCAATAATGGTTTCCAGAAGATCCTCTTCGATCAACAATTGAATGATGCTCTGATTGATCCTTTCCTGGGCCTGGGGATTGGCGGTCTTTGTCTTGCCAAAAAAGATATTGTTCAAAATGGTCTGGGAATAGATGTATTGCGACATTTCGACAAACGTAATCGCTTGCGGGTCATCTGCGGTGATTTTCTGACGGAACAGGGCGCGACCCTCAAGTATCAAAGTTTCTAACATTTCCGGCAGCGCCGCCATTTTGTGAACACCGGGTGTAAACCGCAAAGCCAATTCCAGGAGCTTTTGACGATCCTCTTTGGTCAGTTCGTGCCATTTCTTTTTCTTCAACTGATCCATGAGGAGTTTATACGCTTCCAACTCCTCCGCGTTAATGGGACTTTGTTCAAAAAACACACTGTCCGGTGGCAAATTCCCCAGAATATCCACTGTCTGTCTGCATAGATCGGTCCCCAGGCTTAGCAACGGCCTGGTCAAATCCGCTGTTTTCAAAAAATTAAGAAAATATTCGTTCCGGCTTAGATTTATATCCGCAAATTCATCCCTGTCGGCGGCACCGAATATTATATTTTCAGAGACGCTGGAGTATTGCAGATATTTGTTTTCATCAAAAAATTCAACATATTCAGACAGTTCTTGGCCGAAATCCTGCTGGAAGTTTTTGCGGACCCGAATGATCATTTTGACCAGCTCTTCATTTTGATCGTGGGTTAAAATCGCATTTAAACCAAAGCGCAATATGTCTACGAAAATACCGGTTTGGTGAAGAACGGCAATAATATCGTCGAGAGTGGGCATTTCGGCATATTCCGACTGACCGTTATCGTCGAATTGTGCATTGGTGGAATAAAGAATATTTTCCTCGATGGTGCCGTCGAAAATAAAGGGGTTTTGAGCTACGAACCCGATATTGTTTGTCATATCTTTCTTGGTAAGTGCGGAAACTTCACGATCTCCGATCATGATGCTTCCACCGGTGTATTTATACAGCTGACCGATACACAATGCCAGTGTGCTTTTGCCGCTGCCGGAAAACCCCACCAAGGCGAGATGCTCACCCGGTTTCAAGGACACATTGATCCCATCCAGCAGGTGGATGCCGGTGTCGGTGGTAAAGGACAAATCCTTTACTTCCACACTGCCTTCCAGTTGCAGGGGGCCGCGGTCTTTGGGCTCAATCTCATGCTCCGGCTCAGTATCAAAATAGCGCATGGTTTTATCGTAATTGATACGGCCGTCCTGATAGACCTGATAGAATTCAATGAGATCTTTCCAAGGATCAAACAGCCTTTCCTGGGCCGACAAAAAAGCGACCAGGGCACCCAGTTCCAGCCGGCCTTTGATGGCCAAATAGCCGCCCAGCAGAAACACTAAAAAAGGGCCTAAACTGGTAAAAAAACCATTGGATGTTTTAACAGCGAACCGGTATAGACTCCAAATAATCCTTATTTTCAGCAATCTGTCCACCAGGGCGTCATATTTGCGGTTCTCTATGCGGTAAGCGCCGTTGCCGTGGATTTCATGAATGCCGGAAATGGACTCTGCGATCCTGGCAGAGAATTTTCTGGCTGCATCCACCCGCTTTTTATTGGCCTTGTTGACACCTCTTTGAAGCAGCGGCACCAAAAAAACCACGATCGGGTAAATGCTCAACGACACGGCCGCTAAAAGCGGATTCAGCAAGAACAAATAGGTGGCGAAGGCCAGCAGGGTCAAAATGTTGGTTACCGGGGACGCCACCGCCATGCCGACAAAATTGCCGGGCAGCGTTAATTCCGTACCCAGTGCATTGACCACGGTTCCGGGTTGGGTTTTTCTGAAAAAATTTAGCGGCAACGTCAGGATGTGATGATACAGATCTTTGCGCATGCGGGCGGTCGTGCGCTGAGTGATGAGGGTCTGGATGATATTGGTCAGGTATTTGAGGACACTGAAAACAAACACGGCGGCCAGGTAATAACCGCTGTACAGCAATAGTTTATCGATGCTTCTTAAATTGATGGCCTCGTTGACGATACGCTTTTGCATTTCAATTTCAAGCGGTAAAACTCTGGTCATGACCATTGCGACAATGATTAAAACTAACAGCAGTTGAAACTTGAGGTTGCCGGCAAATATCCAGGAAAACAGCGATCGTTTGACAACAGGGATTTTCGCTTTTGACATAGCAAGCCCCTTCGCACTCTCTATTTTGTATTTTAAAGTCGGAGGAAACCTAAAGGCGACAGTTATTCTATGAATTCGTAATTATTACTATTAATGGGTGCTTATGACAAGGATAATTTTATGAGACCCGAGTCAAGGGCCCACTCAAAAATAACATCCCTTTTTATACGCCGATGCATCCCGCCCGACTGCGTTGCGAAAGCTCGGAATCCGCCGTGGCGGATTCCTGCGTTTTCGCGCCTTGCCATATGGGCGCCGCAACACCTAAGATTGTGAAACGATTCTTTCGTGAACCCTCCGCATGGAACAGGTATCCGGATGTATCCGGTCATTTTACTTTGACAAAACCCAATCCAACAGATTATATTTCCAACTTTAAAGTTGGGGGCTTCGTCCCAATTGGGATAGTAGAGTGATGGATTGGATTTAGATATATCTCTTGATAATCACATAATTTCAATATGTTGTAGAAATTCGAGATATTAAATTGACCGAGTATCGGACAGGCCTATAGGATATGAAATTTTTTTTGTGCGTCCTTGGATTGGTAATGATTGTTGAAGGGTTGCCTTATTTTGCGTTTCCGGAAAAAATGAAATTCTGGATAGAAAAGATTGTTGCCACACCCGAAAGCTCACTGCGCAGGTTCGGACTTGTGCTCATGGCACTCGGGATGTGTCTGATCTATTTTGGAAGAACCTGAGCTAGAGAGTTGACTATTGAAAATTGAAGATTGAATAT
>CAMYLH010000188.1 GCA_947259065.1 uncultured Desulfobacterales bacterium | reverse complement strand
TCAGGTGTCAGCAATTAAAAAATTTCAAATAGCAAAACACAAATACCAAACAAATCACAATGACCGATCTGCCTGCGGCGGACCAAACAATTGGTTTTTGATCTTTTTTGAGATTTGGATATTGTAATTTAGAATTTATTTGTAATTTGGTGCTTGAAATTTGTTATTTCCGGTTTATCCAGTTTTAGGTCCTTAGTTGTTATTTTGTTCATTTATTGGCAAAAAAATTGTATTGCGATGATTTGCTTTAAGCCTGCAAGCGCGAATAGGTTTTATCCTCCTCACCCAGATAGGCCTTGATCACATGCTCATTGTGCCGGATCTTTTTGGGATCGCCTTCGGCAATTTTCAGCCCGAAATCCAACACACACACGCGGTCGGAGATATCCATAACCACACCCATATCGTGTTCGATTAAAATGATCGTAACATCCCATTCTTCGTTGATGTCCAGCACAAACCTGGCAATATCTTCGGTTTCTTCCAAATTCATGCCGGCGCAGGGTTCGTCCAGCAAGAGTATTTTAGGGCGCATGGCCAGGGCCCGGGCAAGTTCAACCCGTTTTTGGAGACCATAAGGCAGCGAGTGAACGGGTTGTTTGCGAATGTGTTCGATTTCCAGCAGGTCGACAATCTTTTCTTCAATATGTTTTCGAAAGGCCATTTCTTCTCTGCGAGCACTGCCGTAGTAAATGCCGCCGGACAGGACCCCGGATTTCAGATGCACGTGACCGCCCAGTTTGATGTTGTCAAGGACCGTCATATGGGCGAACAACTCCACATTTTGAAATGTCCGCGCAATGCCCAGGGAGGCAATCCGGTGGGCTTTGAGACGCGTGATATCAGTGCCTTCAAATATAACCCTGCCTCTTTGGGGCTGATAAAAGCTGTTGATACAATTCAGCAGACAGGTCTTGCCGGCGCCGTTGGGTCCGATAATCGAGAAGATTTCACCCTTTTTCACTCCGGTCGTAACGCCCGACAGGGCCTTCAGCCCACCGAAGCTCAAATGAATATCTTCGGCCAGCAGCTGGTATTTGTCAGTTTGATCCATTTTCAATTTTAGTAACTGTAATCCTGTCTGATATTCTTTTTTTACTAGAATCCATTCCTCAAGTTTCGCGTTACTGTATTTACGAATCTATGAACTAAGGCATCACCGGTTTGATCATCACCCGCGTCTTCATCCGATAGCCTTTTCCATCTTTGTACCGGATGTCGGCTTCGATATCGATTTCTTCTTTATCGCCGTAAAGCGCTTCTATCAGTTCTTTATAACGCTCGACAACAAATTTACGCCGCACCTTTCGGGTGCGCGTCAACTCTTCATCATCGGCATCCAATTCTTTGTACAGCAGGACAAATCTTCTCACCTTGGCCACCTTCGGCAGGGAGTGATTGGTTTGGGCCACCTCTTTGGCAATTAAATCGTAGATCTCCTCTTTCTGGGACAGGTCGGTAAAGGTTGTATACGCAAGTTGCTTGTTTTCCGCCCATTTACCTACATTGCCGGCATCAACGGAGATCATGGCGGCGATATAGGGTTTCTCCTGCCCGATCACCACGGCGTCCATAATAAACGGCGAGAATTTTAATTTGTTTTCGATCAGCTGAGGTGAAAATCGGCTGCCGTCGGACAGTTTCATAACGTCGGCCATACGGTCGATGATGACCACATGGCCGTCATCATCGATGATGGCGGCATCACCGGAGTGAAACCAACCGTCGATGATGGTGTTGGCGGTGGCCTCCGGATTTTTGTAATACCCCTTGAACACCGTATCGCCTTTGGTCAACAGCTCGCCGGTATCCGTGGTCTTTACTTCAATTTCGGGCAGGGGAACCCCAACCGTATCCAGGCGGATGTCGTCGGTGCGGTGGGTAATGGTGGCTGCCGTAGTTTCAGTTGCGCCGTAGGCCTGCTTGATTTTAACCCCGAGGGCTAAAAACATTTTGAAAATTTCAGGGCCCAGCGGTGCACCGCCGGTGTATGCGTGCCGCAATCGAGTCAACCCAAAAAAATTGTTAAGCGAGCGAAATAGCATCACATAGGCGATCCAATTCAACAGCCTCCGTCCCGCTGACGGTTTCCGTTTTTCAAGCGTATCGTCGGCCATGCGGTATCCGACCGGCAAAAAAAATTTATACACATATCTTTTAATCCAGACGGCCTCCTGGATTTTGACCTGAATATCCGAACAGATTTTTTCCCAGATACGCGGCGGCGCCAGCAAAATGTGGGGTCCGATTTCACGGATATTCTCCTGAACAGTTTCTACTTTTTCAGGAAAATTCACGGCAAAGGCTTTGTACAGAGGCCAGTACACACCGAATTGCTGTTCTCCGATCCAGGCAAAGGGAAGAAAAGAAACATATTCAAAATTGTCTTTGGCCGAATCCACCGCATCCTGCAGCCGGGCGACTGCCACCATGTTCTTTTGCGTGATCATGCTGCCCTTGGGAAGTCCGGTGGTACCGGAGGTATAATTGATCATGCCGACATCATCCGGGGACACCTTAGCGATCATTTCATCGAAAAGATCGGGCTGCATATCCGCCACCCGCCGGCCCGCCTTTTGAATATCCTTGAAAAACGCCAGAATGGGATCGTCATAATGGCGCATGCCCTTGGGGTCGTCTACGATGACTTTCTTCACCCCGGGGCAGGTGGATTTAAGTTCCAGCACTTTGTCGGCCTGCTCCTGATCTCCTGCCACCAAAAAAATTGAATCCGAATGATTAATGATATAGGCCACCTGTTCCAGGTGACTGTCCGGGTATATACCGACAATGGCACCCCCGAGCACCTGGACAGCCAGCTCGGCGTATAGACCCTGGGGGCGGTTGTCCCCGGCATAAGCAAGGTTGTTACCACGTTTAAAGCCAAGCTGGTGCAGCCCCAGGGCAAAATCCCTCACATTTTCATAATAGCCTTGCCAGGTCACAGACTGCCAGATGCCGAATTCCTTTTCACGAATGGCCACCCGTTTGGCACCGTAACGCTCGGCGTTTCGTTTCAGCAGGGCTGGGAGTGTAAGGTTTTGATCGCTCATAAATATTTCGGTATATTGTTCTTGCTGGAGGGGTGTAAATCAAGATTGTTGGTCATTTAGCTCAAGCTCCCCAGGTGTCAGGTTTCAGCTCTTACGTTTTTTCTCCTGACACCTGACACCTGATTTTGGGATTCCGAATAAAGACCTTTTGAAAATCTCAGGTTGGGTTAAATCCGCTTAAACGGAATCAACCCAACCCCAAACGCAAACCCGCCTAATCCGTCCGGATCCAGTCGGATATGGGCTCAAATACTTTTTTGCTGACATTGGCCTTGTATACCCTGCCCATGGGAATCTTGTTGTTGATCACCGTAATCGGGGCCATTAAGCCGCCCACATCGAAATCCTTGATGGACTGCAGGGCTTTGACAAGACCTTCGCCGGTCAGGTCCCCCGCTTTATCGGCCCGTTTCAAGCATTCCACAAATACCAGGCCGGTGAAAAATCCCTGCATGTATGAGGTCGGCCGGTATTTCACCTCAGGGTGGTGTTTTTGATTCCAGGCCCGGATCTTCTGTATCATGGGAATATCTTCCTGATAGTAAAATGCATACGGCATCACGCCCAGATACCCTTCGGCCAGGGGTCCCATTTTATCCAACAACATCTTGTGCGTCCCCCAGTGAGTGCCCATGAATTTCACCTTCAAACCATAATCGCGCGCCTGTTTGATCACGGCGGGTACCGGTGAAAGCACAAAACCCTGGAAAATAACGTATTCCGCATTTTTACGCTTCAAATCCAGTACCTGGGAAGCCACATCCACGCCGCCCACTTTGGCCACTTCCTCGGCCACCAGGTTGAGCCCCAGTTTTTTGCACATTTCCCGACCGTAGGCAATCGGATCTCTGCCGAATTCCGTGTCACTGTAAAAAAAGGCAACGTTGGCAGCGGGTTTTTCCTTGGCAATATATTTCAACAGGATACCGAACATATCACTGTATGTCGGGCCGGGTACGAAGACAAAGGGGTTTTCAGCAGCATTCGCCAATTCACTGGAAAAGGAGGTAGAGCTGTACAGCACCTTGTATCGGTCTTTAATTTCCGGTGCAACGGCTTTTCCCATACCCGTGCTTTCCCCGTACATGATAACGGGATTGTCCCTGGCCATGATTCGCTTAAAGGCAGCCACAGCCTTATCCACGCTATACGTGCCGTCTTCCATGATATATTCAATTTTTTTCCCGTTGATGCCCCCGTCTTCATTGGCCATCATCAATGCATCTTCGAGACCGGCGTTAATCTGGACACCGGCAAAAGCGAAGCGGCCGGTAATGGGCTGTACCGCCCCGACTTTGACGACATCTGCTGCAAAACACTCGAGGCCGACAAGTGATATCATCCCAATTGCCATCACCATGATAAGAATTAATGATTTTCGCATTGCATCTCCCTCCCTTTTATAAAGATTCACCCGATTTACTAAACGGCTAGCGATCTGGTCCATCGATCGTCAACCCACCCCAATCCAATCCTCAGTAAGAAAAAGGCCATAACAGAAAAAACGCTTTGATACGCCGCCATATTTCGGCAAGCCCCAAGGGCTCGAAAATAAGAAATAAAACGATTAATGCGCCGAATACCACTTCCTTCATGGGTATAAACAGCTGTCCCACGTCAGGAATCATTTTGCTGAGGGCGCTCGAAAGGGTATTGAGCAGCTCCGGCGTCAATATCATGAAGATAGCGCCAAAAATGGAGCCGAGAACGCTGCCAAGTCCCCCCACAATCACCATCGCCAGGTATTGAATGGATAGATGAAAAGGAAAGTGATCCGGCGTGACGATTCTCATAAAACTCACCCACAGGGCACCGGCGACCCCGGCATAAAACGATGAAATGGCAAAAGCCGTCAGTTTGTACCTGAAAAGGCTGATCCCCATGATTTCTGCGGCCAGATCACGGTCACGTATGGCCACAAAGGCTCTTCCGACACGACTTCGCGCGAGATTACGGGCAAAGCCCACCGCCAGAACCACTAAGACCAAAGTTAGGAAATAGAAGCGTTTTTCCGTGTCCAGGGGAAAATTCCCCAGGACAGGTGACGGCACATTAATTCCCCGAATCCCCTGGGTCATGGATTCCCAGTGAATGAAAATAGCCCTTTGACCCGCAAAGAAGGAATGCCGATGACAAGGCCGGCCAAAGCGGCAACCAATCCCGCGCAGGGCAGTGCCAGCCAGAAGGAAAAATTCAACCGCGTCATCAGAATGGCCGCCGTATAGCCGCCGACTCCCACAAAAGCAGCGTGCCCCAGTGAGATTTGACCGGTAAACCCCGTCAGAATGTTGAGTCCCACGGCGCCGATAATCGCAAAACCGATCAAATTGGCAATATAAAGAATATACGCATCGGCCACAAAAGGGATAAGGATGAGAAAAATAAAAAACAGGGCCAGCCAGAATTTTACGAAAAACGACTGGAAAATTTCTTCGTCTTTAATGTAGGATGCCTTGAAGTCGCCGCAGCGCATCTCTCCCCCAGATAAATCGTTGATACGGCGCTAATATACTGTCAATGTTGCGCCTGCCACTTTCCGCATTCCCACTTCCAATCAAACCCTTTCGATAATTTTCTTGCCGAACAAGCCGTAAGGTCGAATCATTATAATCAGGACTAAAATAAAAAATGGCGCCACATCTTTGACTCCCCCGCCGAAGATCGGATCCAGATAAAGACCGGCCAGATTCTCCAGGATGCCGATGATAAGCCCGCCTAAAATGGCGCCGCCGATGCTGTCCAACCCGCCCAGGATGATGACCGCAAGTACTTTCAGACCGATGTCCCCCAGATAAATACTGATGCCGCTGATGTTGCCGATAACGATACCCCCGATAACTGCGGCCACCGCCCCGTAACACCATGAAAGAGCGAATATCCAACGGACACTGATGCCCATGGAAAGTGCGGCCTGCTGATCACTGGCGGTTGCCCGCATGGCCACACCGGTGCGGGTGAGTCTGAAGATAAGGATAAAAATAAGGGTTCCGACAGCGGCAAAAATAAAGCCCCACAGAAGACCGGATGGAACAATCGCAAACCCCAGATCCAGTGGTTCCGGCGGAAATATTTCGGGAAACGAGCGGTATTCCGGTGACCAGATCAGGTGAGTCAGCCCCTGCAGAATGCTGGATAATCCAATTGTGACCATTACTACCGAGATGATGGGTTCTCCGATAAGCGGTCTTAAAATGATTCTTTCGAGAACGATTCCCAGCAGTATTGCGAAACCCAGCGTACACAAAAATGCCAGCCAGAACGGCGCACCAAGCCGGGCTAAAACCGTCAGACAAATATAAGCACCCAGGGTCATAAATGCACCGGTGGCAAGGTTCAAAATACCGGTGGCTTTAAAAATGAGGACAAATCCCAGGGCAATAAGTCCATAAACCCCTCCGGTAGCAATCCCGGTGACGATGATTTGAATAAATATGTCCATGCTCAAGGTCCAGAGGGCGGTTTTTCATAGAATTAGATAAGGTAAATCCCGAAACTCAGATTGCCAATAACATCTCTAGAAAATGAACTCAAGTCATTTTTTTTTCGGCCTTCACCGCTTATTTGCTGCGTTGGCATGTTGGATCAAAGGTAACCGTTCACAGGTTCAGGCCTGCCCTGGCCTCCGGCTCGTAGCCTACGCCTCGGAGTGCGCGACTGCTTTGAATATGCTTGAGTGATATCAAACCGATTCGACCGTTGGATTAAACGCATTCGCATCTGATCCAGGTCTGGGCCAGGGGTTCAACGTTCAGGGTTAAGCACAAAGATGGCATAAAAGACCCGAAATCTTCGCTAACAGGGCTCTCGCTAATAGCCGGTGGATGTTTCATTGCAAATCCGGAGGTCGCTAAAATATTTTTTTTCAAAAAACTAAAAAAATGCTTGACATGCCACATGGTGGTATAATAAATTACAGTTCCCCTGTAGAGTGCTTCTTAAATATCAAGATGCCTCTCCCCCCAAGGCGGCTCATATCCCCGTGAGCCGCCTTTTTATTGGATACCCGCATCGCCGAAATATATTGAATCGGAGGGAGTGCAGCGGCTCCACCAATACTCAATT
>CAMYLH010000187.1 GCA_947259065.1 uncultured Desulfobacterales bacterium | reverse complement strand
CGGAAAAGGGTGCGACAAAACCCAGGAGAATTGTTTTTCTTTCGGTTCTCACGCCGAGTATTATGTTGAAAATGGAATGGGTCGCTATATTACCATTGATGAGGCCAAAGCGATTGTCAAAAAAAATGAAGAAGACGGATTAGTGATGCAGCCCTTTAATTCCCGCAAAATAGGCGGGATGTGCAGCTGCTGCGGCGACTGCTGTGGTGTCCTCAGATCGTTGAAAATGCATCCCACTCCGGCGAAAATGGTACAGAGCAACTACTTCGCCCAGGTTGACCAAGCAGAATGCACCGGATGTGAAACATGTCTCGAACGTTGCCAGATGGAGGCCATTGAGGTGATCGACGGTATTGCCGCAATTAACAGGGAGCGGTGTATCGGCTGCGGATTGTGTGTCACCACCTGTCCCACGGAGGCAATCGAGTTAATCAAGAAGCCGGAGGATCAGTTGTACGAGCCACCGAAAACCGGCACCGAAACCTATATTCGAATCATGCAGGAAAGAGGGAAGCTATAGTCAGAGAACAGAATTTGGAAGTCGGCCTCCGGCCCGCAGGGGCCATAGGGTCCTACGCCCCGGAGGGAATGCGGAATGCGGAAAAAATGAATTTAGAAGGATGAAAATATGAAAGATAAAAGAGGCTTGTATTACTATCCTTACCTTCAGAACAAACGTATTCGCATGTATGTCTGTCAAAAGGACGGGGTCATCTGGTTCAGACTCTGGAACGCCGATGAACCCCGGCTCTGGGATGAGCACGGCTGGGTTCCATCCGAAGCCATCAAGAGGGCTGAGGCCATGTATCAGGGTAAGAACTTCAATCCTGGGCAGGCTTATGATCTGAAGCTGGCTCGAACATTGATTGAAGAAGAAAAATTAAAAGAAGACCATTGAAAACAACTTATGCCGCCGCTTAGTATCACCATCACCAATAATCTCCGCTTAAAGAATGTCCCGCCTGACATTTTCAAAATCCTGACCGAAACACTGCAATTTATCAATCCTAAATGGTTGGAAAATGAAAAAATGGGGCGCTGGAACCGGAGTACTCCCAAAGAACTGCGTTTTTACGATAAGGTAGGCGCTGCGGGTTTATGGATTCCACGGGGTTATATGCGCCAGCTGATTTTGCTGTGCCGGCGGCATGAAATTAAATATGAGATTGAAGATCGTCGTAGACGTCTTCCTCTGGTGGATTTTTCCTTTAAGGGAAAATTACGGCCGTTTCAGCAGGTTGCGGTGGAGGAGATGCTGGCCAGGGATTTCGGCACTCTCAGTTCGGCCACCGGGTCGGGGAAGACCATCATGGCCCTTTATATGGTTGTACAGCGTAAGCAACCGACATTGATTATTGTTCACACAAAAGATTTAGCCTCTCAATGGGCTGATCGTATCGAAGCATTTCTCGGTATCACTACCGAAAAAATCGGGATAATCGGTGGCGGTAAAAAAGTAGTGGGAGAAGAAATTACCATTGCGCTGGTGCAATCCCTTTATAAATGTGTGGAAGACGTTGCCGAGCACATCGGCTTTCTGGTGGTGGACGAATGTCACCGCTGTCCGAGCCGCACGTTTACCGAAGCGGTGACTGGGTTTGATGCCCGATACATGCTGGGTTTGTCGGCCACCCCCTGGAGACGCGACAAGCTGTCTAAACTGATTTTCTGGCACCTTGGCGATGTCCATCATGAGGTGGATAAACGCTATCTGGTTAAAACCGGAGACGTTCTGCCGGCAGAAATCATCATACGGGAAACCAGTTTCAAGCCGTATTATGACCCGGTCAACGAGTATAGCAAAATGCTGTCTGAACTTACGGCCGACACCGAACGAAATATCCTGATCGCATCGGACGTCGCCCGGGAGACTGCCAGCATTGACGGGATTTGTTTGGTCTTATCCGATCGAAAAGCCCACTGCGAAAATCTACGGGCCTTGTTGAAGTACCGATATAAAATCAACTCCGAGCTCTTAACCGGCGACCTGAATATGGACGATCGCCGGAAGGTCATCATGCGAATAAATAAGAGCGAGGTCAACGTCGTCATCGCCACCGGCCAACTTGTCGGCGAAGGTTTTGACTGCCGGAATTTGTCGACCCTATTTCTTGTCACCCCCATCCGCTTCAGCGGCCGGGTTATTCAGTATCTTGGCCGGGTTTTGCGCCCGGCACCCGGTAAAACAGTGGCTCGGGTTTTTGACTATGTAGATATCCATGTTGATACCTTAACCAAAGCAGCAATGGCGCGGCAAAGAGTATACCGGCAATAAAGGTCATAAGCCAGCTGTGCCGGAAGCCGGGTAAGACTACTTTCCTTTATGGTATATGTGAATACAAATTATCTTGCCTTGCCGTACAATTGAGGTTAAGATAGATCCTCCGGCTGTCGGAAAGTAATTTCGTCATCGGAAAGGACCGATCTTTTAGGCAGGGAGAAGACCAAAAATTAAAATGACTAAAAAAACAGGCGATATCAGCGGAGAACCAGAAAAGGCCTTAAACATATTTGATTCTTTACTGAACGACACCGGTAAAAAGAAATTAAATGAAAGTCAGATTGTCATCATTCTGGACGCTCTGGCCAATGCGGGTGATGCCGGAATCGTTGCCAGATTTCCCGCAGTCCTCGCTATTTGTGCTCGCAGAGGCCTGCCGCTTAAATTCCATACATTATTTTCCCGCTCTTGGGAAACAAGTCCCAAAAGACAAAACCTGGAAAAGCTCCTGCTGGCCAGTGCTGCGATTTTCAATCTTCAAGGGATTAAGCCGCCTGAAAATTTGGAAGAAATTGCTGCCGCGTTAAAGCCCAAATATGGTGATTTAATGACAAGGGGTGGATTTCAGCTAAGCAATGGTATGCATATTTCCATGCAGAATTTACAGTCCTCGTTGGAATCTTATGCTACAGATCGATTTAAATCCCAGGGGCATCATTACAGGTCCCCGCTTTCAACCTCAGGCACCCTAGATGTTTATTTAAATCGATTATTTTCACCGAAACAGAAAGAGCTTGTACTGAAAAGGCGGGATGGGCAAGCATTTACGAAGACCGAGCGCGAATATTTTTCCAGGACTGTCCGGAAAAAACTTGCAGCGATCGCTGATGATGAAGTCGTTGCACTGGCTCGGAAGGTGATTCATAAATGAAAAGATTCCTAACCCGGTAAGAAAATGTCGGACAATTTTTCCCTCGAATCGCACCCTTCCCCTGATACGCAGGATATTGGCCATGGTCACGTAAAATTGTTCAATTGCCCGCCATTGACATTGCTGACCAAATCGCTTATTTTTACTGGATTAATGAACTGGATCGGGCTTCTAAATCAGGCGCCGCTTAACCATCGGAACCCTGCGCGATGGCGGAAAAAGACGATCATCTTTTGCAATAATCTGTGCAATTCATAGGAGTGTATTTTGAGTATTGGAGAATTTAGAGTTTTTCCATCCGAAAGAATGGATGGTGAATTTCCCTGGACAATTTGGGCTGTCGGTTGGCTCGCTTTTTTTAAGGCTTTTCTTTGGCTGGCATATGAACCGGTTCAGGCCGAGTCTGTGCTCAGACTTTTAGGCGGGAAATTTTTGTTGAACGTAATTCCACTGGCCATTTGTGCCATCGGTCTGTGGAACTTAAGAAAATGGGCTGTGTGGGGACTGATTGCCCTAGCGGCTGGTAATTTGGTATTTTTTATTGCCAACCCTCAGACTTTAAGTGCCGTTTTGGTGACCTCGGAAGTTCGTATTTACTCAGTTATTTTATCGTTCATTACCTTGCTTTGCAACGGTCCGCTCGGAGATCTCTTCATACTTTGTGCCGCTCCCAATATGCTGAAGCATGCCAAATCCCGTGTTTAATCCTTCCTCCCCCTTGTTTTGGCCACCGTCAAAGAGCTAAAGGTTTCTTAGCATTTTCCCGATATGATCTTTGTAGAAAAAACCTTTTGTACACACGAACACGGAACCGATTAAATGAAAACCAAGTTGCTTTTCTGGAGCGCTATTCTGTTTTTGATCCTGGGTTTAAACACCGCGGACGGCACATTATTTTTCTTTTTTTCCATTCACTTCTTAATGCTTTTCCTCGGCATGTCTATGCACAAGCTGGCCAATAAGACGCCATCCGGAAAGGCTGCCGTACCTCTGCCGGAAGCCCCGACCGCTAAAAAATAACTGCCCGGGTTTATTTATCCAACTCAATAAAAATATGGATTTTTTTGGATTTTGAGTTTTTCCCCACACTCGTGGAATTTTAGAACTTCACTTTGGGTGCTGCCTTTTCTGCCTCCGGGATTTCATAATATTCTGCTGCTGAAACACCGGCCAGCATTGCATATAGTCTTCCGAAAATTGTACGGATATAGGTGTTTAGGATCTGGACCGCATCATTGTAACGTTTTCGCTCCACGGCAATTCTGTTCTCTGTTCCTTCCAGGCTGTCTTGAAGTTTGAGAAAGGATTGATTGGCCTTGAGGTCCGGATATCGCTCCTGGAGCAGCAGCAGTCTAGAAAGGGCGCCTTCCAGCATGTTGGAACTTTTAATCTGACTTTTGACATTGTTTGCTTGAAAATACTGGGTTCGGGCTTGGGCGATATTTTCAAAAATTTCCTTTTCCTGTTTGGCATATCCTTTAACCGTTTCAACCAGGTTGGGGATAAGGTCATAGCGGCGTTTTAGCTGGTTTTCAACCTGGGCCCATTTTCCTTTAACGTTTTCATCCATGGCAATGACCTGATTGTAACCGCCGATCAGCTTCCCGGCAACCATGAACAGCAACACCAGGGTAACCCCCAGAATAACGAGTACTATCTTTAACGTATTTGACATAAATTCCTCCACTGCAATTTTGTAATTGTATGATGAAAATCTTTAATTCTTCATTCTTTCCGCCTTCGGCGGATCAATAGTCTTTCCATGGCTACCAACTTCCAGATGCACCACCACCACCGAAGCCGCCACCGCCGCCACCGAAACCGCCACCGCCAAACCCACCCCCCGAACCGCCCCAAGGGCCTCTTCGCCCACCCATAGATGAAAGTAATAAAAGGGTCATAAAAAACCTGGGATTTTTGATAAATAAGATGAGCATTATCAGAAAGAAAACCAGTGAGATTATTTTACCGAAAGGACCACTGGCCCGTTTTCTTTTTTTGACCGTGTAAGTTTTTTGCACGGCTGGCATTCCACTGATCTTTACTCCTGCGTCTGAAGCGATTGTATTGGCGATGACCAACGTCGCGCTATAAATTCCCGTGGAATAATCCCCTTTTTTGAAGTAGGGCACCAGGTATTGTCTGCCCATACTGCCC
>CAMYLH010000186.1 GCA_947259065.1 uncultured Desulfobacterales bacterium | reverse complement strand
ATGGTTAAAAATCAGCGGCCACCAGCAGAGGTGGCCCCGGCCCCTTCAAGGGACCATTCTCATACCCCCAACTCTGCTGGTGGTCGCTGATTGTTTTTTCCCTGTAGGGGATATCTCCCATGACCCCTAAAGGCGGACCGGTAGATTTCGGCTCTTCAAAAGTCCAATCTTCATGGATAATTAGCGGTGTTGGACCACCGGCGCCGGTAAAACAAAGTGTTCCGGCACGGGCATCGATTTTCCCTCACATTGCTCTTGCAAATACCTCCAATTATTGTTAAACGTCTCACCTTCGTTGAAAAAGAGAGGAGGCGTAATGGATTTTTTCTTTGCAAGGCAGGCTATATTCGACAAGGATGGCGAAATAATTGGCTATGAGCTGTTCCATCGCTCATCGGCTGTGAATAAATATCAACAGATGAACGGTGACCGGGCGACGCTCGAGTTGCTTGCTCAAATAATTCACACCAGTGGGATCGAACGAGTTACCAATGGAAAATTGGCGTTTGTCAATTACACTCGTAACCTACTTATACAAAATATTCCGCTAATTATGCCGAGCAAAGCAGCTGTGGTGGAAATTCATGAGGATGTTCGAGCTGACCACCAAGTCGTTGAGGCCTGTCGGAACCTGTCTCAGAAAGGCTACGTGATCGTCCTGGATGACTTTATTTACCGGCGTGACCTGGAGCCGTTGGTTTTGTTGGCTGATATTATCAAAATCGATTTTCGAAAAGAATCGAGACCTAAAATCGAAATTGGCGTTAAAAACCTTCGACGATACCGGGCAAAGCTTCTGGCTGAAAAGGTGGAGACCGCAGAAGAATTTGAAGCTGCTTTATGTGCCGGTTTTGACTATTTTCAGGGCAACTTTTTCTCAAAAACAGAACTCATTCCGGGAGACAGTCTGTTATCCGAATCGGACCAATTTATTTCAAAAAAGCTGCAATTTTGAACCATAACCCGGCCATACCAGAGGCAGTGTCAAGAAAAGATAAACGCTCATCGAGAAAGTTGCTGCCGACGACTCGGCCGTCAAGCGCTGCCTTCCTTCTTAATTCCTTCCAAACCTCTGCTTGCAGCAGTTTCTGGAACTCTTTTTCTCTTGCTTCTTGGGTCTCAAAATCGGTGTTGTCCAATTGTGAGTATTGTAAACGGATGATTATCAGAGTGATTCAGGATTTTTGATCATTCAGCCGCCAATCATAGGGGGCAAAACGCAGGGAGTAACCATTGCCGATTTTTGTGAGTTCTTCTATTTTTTCAGGCGTCAGGTACAGTTCAATATAGCTTAAAAGACTGGACTCGCGTCCGGGATACTTGGCCGTATACCAGCTTGTGAAATCTTTCTCGTACCACTTGAAAATCGAAGATAAAAAAATGACCTTTTCATCATGGTTGATTTTAAAGTTACGCTCCTCGGTGAGAAAAAAACGTGCTTCATTATCAAGCTGCTGGTCAAGTGCCTCACCGGAAAATGATCGACGCGGCAGACGCGGGCATCCTATGGAGGCGCAATTGACTGCAAAATGGATCCTCGGGTCTTTGAACCGCTTGCGAATAACCTGGTTTTCCAGGTAATAGAGGCTTGTTGACTTGCCGCCGAATGTTAGTCGCTGGAAGAAAAAAAAGCCGCTTTTATCCGATAAAAAGAAAAAGATTCCGGGTTGTTTGACATCGAGTACGCTGCTGATCGGATAGTAGGTCATCACCGTTTTAATCGCACCGGCATTGTAAGCGTTGATCCAATATGCGAGTTTGTGTTTCTCACTCGGGAAGAGGTCGGGGTGGCTGTCCGGACTGTAAGCTGTAATTCGGTAGTAGTATGCTTCCAAATCTTCCGGATCCTTCCGAAGTGCTGTGTAGTCAACTAATCCGCGTTCATTGACATATTTCTGAAGCACGCGGTCGAAGCGCTCATTGGGAAAAATGTTCGGATCAAGCGGCTGTTTACCTTTAATCACCGGTTGGATTGTCGTACATCCAAACACAAAAAATCCCAGGAATAACAACATCAAACCGGAATGGTGGATTTTACTGATCTTGTTTATCATGGCTGTCACTTTCCATATGTTGTCGGGCTCAACCGATTTTATTTAGTTAGGCGTAGTTTCATTGCCGAAACGGTGGAGATTGTTGTAGGCACAAAAGGAGAAAACACCCTTTTCTCCGCTTATGCCATAGCAGCATTGACCTATTCTTTGCGGATCGAGGGAATCTCTCTCCATAAAGGATTTAGCGAAAAGAAGCAGATGGTCGGTGCGCAGCATATTGTATGGATTTGAACCAAAGATCGGTGCGGCCTTGGCGATCAATCTCCAGGCGCTTGGGTTAAACAGATGTCGATAGAAAAATTCTTTTTTTCCTGCAAACGTGGCCAGAATTTTATGGCGGGATTCCTCTCCCAGAAATGCAAGAAAATCGTCTTTGCTGATGTATTTAAACAGCGGTTCAAGTTTTCCGTTTACGATAAACACCGGCGACATGGCGTTGCAACATGAATGCCCGATATGCTCGGAGCGAAAGGTGTCTGCAGAGATTCCGGTTTGTGCATCAATAAGCTTGAGAAGTTCCTGCATCCCGTATCCCTCATAATGATCGTTTATGCCGAATCTGCCGGTGAAACGAGCTGCCGATTGAAAATTGATCGCCCGCACCACATCGATATTTTCTACCCCGTATCGCACCACGTCGCCGATATCTCCTTCATTAATGCCTCTGGTGACCACAACAGCCAGGGTGCAGCATAATCCGGCATTTCGAATTGTCGCAACCGCTTTGTGCCTGATCTGCGACATATCCCGGCCCCTGATTTTGAGGGTAGTCTCCTTCTTAAGGCCGTCAAATTGAAGATAGACTGCGGTGAGACCCTTTGTTTTTAGAGTATTGAGGAAATCAGGCTCCCTGCTGATTCTAATCCCATTGGTGATCAGTTCGATGTTGCGGTAGCCAAGTTGTTTTGCCAGCGCGATTATTTCAGGCAAATCGTCTCGCAGGCTGGGTTCTCCGCCGCTGATCTGGATGGGTATGGGAGTCTCGGTTAATTTCAAAAGACGTTCGAGATAGACGCGAATTTTGTCAAGCGGAACATCCTCAGACGATTTTACTGCATCTGAATAGCAAATCGGGCAGGTCATATTGCAGCGGTTGGTGACCTCAATCATCGCCATCATCGGTTTGTGCCGTCCGGGAGTGAACCGGCCCGTCAGCTGCGATTGTCCGGGATTTTTGGGTTGAAGGGACATTTCATCTGCATATTAAATATTTAAGGGTCGCCTCACCGTTTGAACGCCATGAGGCGGTTGAAAATGCCTTTAACGGTCGGTGTCAGACGCTGCCGGTTGTATGCGTCACCGCATTGACGAATGGCTTCGGCGGTGGTCGGATACGGGTGAATCACATTGGCCAGCTTGCCAAGCCCCATCCCGCTTTGCATCGCCACGGTGATTTCACTGATCATATCGCCGGCATGGCTGCCGACGATCGTTGCACCCAGGATCTGGTCCGTACCTTTCTTGACGTGCATCTTCACAAAACCTTCGGTCTCGCCGTCGACAATGCCCCGATCGACGTCCGAAAATTCGCGGGTGAAGGTTGCAAACGCAATATCGCGTTCCTCCAGGTCTTTTTCGTAGAGCCCCACGTGCGCCACTTCTGGATCTGTGTATGTCGCCCATGGAATAATCAGATTTGAGAATTTGTCACGGCCAAAAAAAAGTGCATTGCGGATCACCAGGCGCGCACCAAAGTCCGACATGTGCGTAAACTGGTACTTGCTGGCCACATCACCCACGGCATACACATCCGGATTGGTGGTTTGCAGCCGGTCGTTGACCTTGACTCCCATGCGCTCATCGTATTCAACGCCGGCATCTTCAAGGCCCAGTCCCTTGACAGCCGGTTTACGTCCGGTTGCGACCAATAGCGCGTCAAATTCCAGCGTGCGTTCTCCACTGTCGTCTTCCAGCACCACCGTCACCGGAGGCTTTCCGCCCAAGCTCTCCACACCCTTGTAATTGACATTATAGGCGAAGGTGACGCCGTCTTGACGCAGTGAGCTTTTCACAATTTTGGCCGCGTCCGGGTCCTCCTTGGGCAGAATCTTATCGCTGCGCGAAAAAACCGTTACCTGCGAACCGAAGCGCTGGAACGCTTGGGCCAGTTCGAGTCCAATGGGGCCCGCGCCGATAACGCCCAGGCGCGCCGGCAGTTTTGTCAAGTTGAATATCGTAGCATTGGTGAGGTACGGTGCTTGCTTAAGGCCCGGAATGTTGGGAACAGCCGCCGTGCCGCCGGTTGCCACCACTGCCTTGGCAAAGGTGAGCGTCTTGCCGTTGACTTCGATCGTATTCTTGCCGGTAAATCTACCCTTGCCTAAATAGACGTCGACGCCAAGCTTCTCGGAGTAGCGCTTGGCCGAGTCGACCGGTGCAATGCTCGCGCGCAGCCGGCGCATACGTTCCATGACAAATCCAAAATCGACCGAGACGTCGCCATTGATTTTGACTCCGAAGGCGGATGCGTTGCGCACCGCTGCAGCCGCCTTGGCGCACCGCAGCAATGCTTTAGACGGCACGCAGCCCACCGTGAGGCAATCACCGCCGAGCAAGTGCGACTCGATCAGCGCGACGCGGGCACCAACGCCCGCCGCACCCGCCGCAGAAACCAAACCGCCGGCACCGGCACCGATGACCACCAGGTTGTATGAGGGCTTAGGTGTTGGGTCCACCCATCCCTTCGGATGTAAAAAATCGAGAAACTCGATATTGTGCTCATCGAGCGGTGAAATGCCGCACGCTTCGAGGTCAACCTGGGCAAACGTAGCCAATTCCGAATCGCGTTCAGGAATTTCGGGCTGAAGCGTCAGAGTTTGGTCTTTCGCCGACGTGAGCGGTGCCACGAAATCCGCCCAGCTGACGGCGCTACCATCGGGTTTGCGAGCCACGCTTCCATGGTCCTCATCCGATAAGAAGCGGTAGAACAGGTTTTCGTTCTTAAACGGGTGGGCATCCAGTACATGATGAAACACGCCCGCATTCAGCATCATATTACCGATACGCACAGCGTCTTCTTCGTCACTGGCAATCCCCTCCCCGATGAGTTTTGCAACCGCCTCGCTGCCGACAAAGCAGTTTGGATACGTTTTTGAGGGAAATCCATACTTGCGGTCTCGCATGTCGAGGACACGCTTGACACGTGCGGTTAGCTCTTCGAGATCGGTGTTGGCGAAGGACGCCTCACCGTCCATGTGTTCTTCCTTTGTCATATTATCCTCCTTATGACGAATCCTGATTGAGCTAAAACTCAATTGGGTGCTTTTCCTTTTGGCCCCTAGATTAATTACCCGCCGGATTGTTGAATCAATTTGGCCACCAGGCCGGTCCAACCGGTTTGGTGACTGGCACCCAGTCCGGCACCGTTGTCGCCATGAAAGTATTCATTGAACAAAATCAGATCACGCCAATGAGGATCCTGTTGAAAGGTGTTCTGGTCCCCATAAATCGGGCGTTCGCTATCACCGTTGCGCAAAAACATCTTGACCAAGCGGTGGGACAGTTCCGTCGCAACCTCGCCGAGGGTCAGCATATGTCCGGAGCCGGTCGGACATTCGACTTTGAGGGAATCGCCATAGTAATGATCGAATTTCTGCAAGGACTCGATCAGCAGGTAGTTGATCGGAAACCAAATCGGACCGCGCCAGTTGGAATTGCCGCCAAACAGCCCGCTTTCGGACTCAGCCGGCTGGTAGCTGATGGTGTGCGTCTGGCCGTCCACATGGAATTTGTATGGATTTTCTTTATGAAATTTCGAAACCGAGCGGATGCCATATTCTGACAAAAATTCATTCTCATCCAACATCGGCTTCAGCGTTCGTATTAGGCGTTCACGGTTGACAATGGCCAGAAGCCGGCGGGCGTGATGGCCCTTGTCCTTAACACAGGCCACGTTGCCGCTGTCCCGCAAATAAACCCGGTTTTCAAAAAACCAGGTTAAGCGCCGCTTGAAGGCCGGCAGACTTTCGACCAACTCATGTTCCAGAGTTTCCACGGCCAACAGCGGTATTAAGCCCACCAGGGATCGAACTTTCAACGGAACGTTGCCGCCGTCCGGCAAGTGCAAGACGTCGTAGAAAAACCCGTCCGCTTCGTCCCACAGGCTCTTGCCGCCGCGGTATGCATCGGTCATGGCGCGGGCAATCCGTAAAAAGTGCTCAAAGAATTTGCTGGCCATGTCCTGATAGACCGGGTTGTCTTGGGACAGCTCCAGGGCAATTTTTAACATGATCAGGCTGTAAAATCCCATCCAGGAAGTTCCATCGGACTGATCGATGTGGCCGATCGGACTGATCGATGTGGCCGCCGGTGGGCAGCGGCGCGCTGCGGTCGAAGACGCTGATGTTGTCCAGGCCCAGGAATCCCCCCTGGAAAACGTTGTTACCCTCGGCGTCCTTTTTATTGACCCACCAGGTGAAATTCAACAGCAGTTTATGAAATATTCCCTCCAGAAACCCTCGGTCGGCCGCCCCCTGCTGTTTGGCGTCGATTTTATAAACCCGCCAGGCCGCCCAGGCATGCACCGGTGGGTTGACGTCACCAAATTTCCATTCATAGGCCGGCAGGGACCCGTTGGGATGCATATACCATTCACGGGCCATTAGATCGAGCTGACGTTTAGCAAAATCAGCGTCCACGATGGCAAGCGGGATACAGTGAAATGCCAGATCCCAGGCCGCATACCACGGATACTCCCATTTGTCGGGCATGGAGATGATATCGAAGTTGTTGAGATGTTCCCATTTACTGTTGCGCCCGTGACGGCGCGACTCCGGGACCGGCGGCATGCCGGGATCTCCTTGCAGCCATTGCTCGATGTTGTAATAAAAAAATTGTTTCGTCCAGAGCATGCCGGCCAGGGCTTGCCGCTGCACCCTCTTTTCGTCTTCGCTAAGGCCCGGCTTTTGGATCGTGGCATAAAATTCATCCGCTTCCGCCATCCGTTGTGCAAAAATCTTATCGAAGGCGGCAAAGGGATCTTCGGTGCTCGTATGGGTCAAACGCAGCCGAATGGTGCGCGAGCCACCCGGATCGATATCGCCACTGAAAAGTGCAGCGACTTTGGTGCCTTCCCTGGCCGGGTTGACGGCATCTTTTTCACCATTGACCAGGTAGCGGTGAAAGGCATCTTTGACATGCGGATTGCCGTTGTGGGAATTGTCAAATCGTGCGGTGTTGGTTTCGTTGTCGGTAAAAAGCAGATCGTGGGGGTTTTCAGCATATAAATAATAGGTTCCGGCCGCCGGATGTTTGATCTCCGCTGCGGCAAGATTCGCGCTTCTCTCGATTTGTTTTAAATGGGGCTTGCCGGGAACGTTGTTCATCGGGCCGTTTTCATAGCCCCAGGACCAGGTGTTGCGGAACCAAAGGCTAGGCAGGGCAACACAACCGGCAGCCTGCGGTCCGTGGTTGGACAACGTTATCCTGGCCAATATGTCGTCTTGATCGGCCTTGGCATATTCAATTGTGACATCAAAGTAGCGGTTTTCCTCAAAAACGCCGGCAGGGTACGCCGTCTGGGGGTACTTATAAAGCATCTTCATGTAGCTGTGGGTGGGGGTGCTGTCGAGATAGAAGTAAAATTCCTTGACATCCTCACCGTGATTTCCTTCGGATCCGGTCAGACCGAACATGCGCTCTTTCAGGATCGGATCTTTACCGTTCCACAGTGCCAGCGCAAAACAAATGTGCTGGTAGCGGTCTGAAATGCCGGCGATACCGTCTTCTCCCCAGCGGTAGGCCCGGCTGCGGGCGTGATCGTGCGGAAAATACTCCCAGGCACTGCCGTCGGCGCTGTAGTCCTCGCGCACGGTGCCCCAGGATCTCTCGCTCAGATAAGGTCCCCATTTTTTCCAGTTTGCTTTCCAATTGCGATATTCGTCAAGTCGTTGATGTTCGGCTGTAATTTTCATGTTGCTGCTCCTGGATAAAGATCTTTTTCAAAACCTTCTGGATCAATGCCTATAATGCGGTTACGATCGATAAAGTCATCAAATGGAAGCCGAAAAAGAGTGTGCGCGAAACTTTTGTCCCAGGGGTTTGGACCGGCACCAAGTTCTTTACCTCCCGGCAACATACCGTGGCAGGTCAACGTCTGAGCCAGGATGATATCGAACATGAAATCTTGCGTAAAAGATTTAAGGACCCCCGCATTCATTTTGCAATCATTTGTGCGTCCTCGGGGTGCCCGCCGCTGCCGCAGTCTGCCTACACAGCCGAAAACGTTCAGTTGCGGCTGGAAGACGAAACACGAAAATATCTGCATTCCAAGCGCGGGCTTCAAATCGATTATGCCGAAAATACGATGATGCTTTCGAAACTGTTTGACTGGTTTGCCGGTGATTTTGAGTCAAAATCCGGTTCCGTCATCAATTTTATCAAACCTTACTTAGATGAAAAGGCCATGGCATTTTTAGACAGAAGACCGAAGATGTCATATATAGAATACGACTGGGCCCTGAATGCCAAAGAACCACTCAAATGATTGCGCCTCCCTCAGCGCGATAGCAAATAACTGAGATCGGAGAGAAGAATTTATCCGAAACTTTTCATACGTTATAGCGTATACACAAGATTCCGGATGTACCGCTCATCTGAGATTCTGTCT
>CAMYLH010000185.1 GCA_947259065.1 uncultured Desulfobacterales bacterium | reverse complement strand
TTCTAAAATTTATTACGCTATCCGCGCTCGTCATTTTCCTTGTTATTTCGACAAGCAGCTTTTTTATGCTAAAAAAACAAAGGGCGCAATTCCGGGATCAATTAATCGCATTGGGTGAAAGCCTGGTTCGTATCACATCTGAACAATCTCCGGACAAGCTTTTAGCTGAAGAGGAACTCACACTTTTTCAGCTCATCAAAAATGTTACCGCAGAAGACCAGGTACTCTATGCGTTTATTGCCGACTCTAAAAACGTGATAAAGGCGCACAGCGATCCCGGCAAGGTTAATTCTCAATATATACCTTCCCCTGCAACCAAATCAGATTCGAAGCATGACGACGTCATTGTAACGAGTGTTTTTAAAGACGGTGCTGAGATTCTTTACTTTGAAAAACCGATTACATATCAAAAAATTCGTGTCGGCACCGTTGCTTTGGCGATCTCACAGCACGAAATTATCGAAAACATAAAGAGCGCCAAAATTTTTATTTCGATACTTACGGCTATTATTACTTTCCTGGGCGTCCTCCTTAGCTTTGTGCTTAGCCTCTACTTTTCACGACCAATCAAGCAATTAAAGGAAGGAACCCAAGCCATAAGTTCCGGGAATCTGGAACATCGGGTTACAATTTCTCGGAATGATGAACTCGGTGATTTGGGCTTGGCTTTTAACCAAATGGCCGAAGGAATTAAAGAACGGAACCTGATGCGCCAATCTCTTGAACTTGCCATGGAGATTCAACAGAATCTTCTGCCAAAAAATAATCCTAATGTGAAGGGTTTGGATATTGCTGGCAAAAGTGTTTATTGTGACGAAACCGGTGGAGATTATTATGATTTTCTCAAGCTCAAAGAGAACAAAAGTGAGAAAATTGGGGTCATATTAGGGGATATTTCCGGGCATGGCATTCCATCCGCACTGCTGATGGCCACCGCCAGGGCGTTCATTCGCCAACGTTCATTTCTGCCGGGCAGCCTGACCGAGATTATCACGGACACAAATGTGCTGCTGTGTGCGGATGCTATGGAATCAAATAGTTTCATGACGTTGTTTTATGCGGTCATCGACACCAACACCAAAAGCTTTAAATGGATTCGTGCCGGACACGATCCGGCCATATTTTATGACCCGAAGTCCGATATCTTTGAAGAACTCCGGGGATCGGGCATTCCCATCGGTGTCGTTCCTGACTGGAGCTATGAGGAAAATGAGAAGACCGGGCTTGAAAAAGGCCAGGTTATCGTTATCAGCACAGATGGAATACATGAGACATTCAATCCACAAAATGAAATGTACGGCAAAGAACCGGTACTCGACACCATCAGAAAAAATAAGAATGGTACGGCCGAGGAAATTCTCGAAGCCATCATAGCCGATCTGAACCGTTTCCGAAAAGGACTGGATCTCCAGGACGATGTCACGCTAATTGTCATCAAGATCATGAATTAGTCTATTCGTTCAGAAGGTTCTTTGAACTTTTACCAGAAGGTAGGGTCATGATGAGACATAATTTATTGCGTACCAGCAGAAGTCCCTGGATTTTGATATGCTATTTAATAGGCATTGCCACGGTTCTGACTTCCTGTTCTACAGTAATGAAAGGCAGAACAGGTCGGGCCGAAATTTTTCGATCGCAGGATTATATTGTATACGTGGTTGGAAAAGAAGAAAACTCAACGACATTGGCCCAAGAGGTTTTGGGGGATGCCGGCAAAGCATGGTTGATTGAGGATAATAACCCGGCCGGTTCCTTTAAAAAGGGCCAAGCCGTTGTCATTCCAATCAAAGAAGAAAATATCGGCGGTCTGTATAAGGACGGCATCCAAATCGTTCCCATTCTTTGCTATCATCGTTTTGGCAAAACCTGCAAGTCTAATCTATGCATATCTGAAAAAGCATTTGCGAAACAAGTGGAATATTTGAAGAATAACGGTTATCACACGATTCACCTCAGCGATCTGATGGAATTTCTTAATTACAAAACCGCTATTCCGTCGAAATCGGTTGTCATCACTCTGGATGACGGCTACCGATCAATTTACAAATTTGCCTATCCGCTTCTTAAGCGGTACGGCTTTACGGCAACGCTGTTCATTTATACCGATTTTATTGAAGCGTCCGGAAATGCTCTCACCTGGAATCAACTCAGGGAGTTGCAGGCCGCCGGATTTGAGATCGGTTCTCATTCCCTCTCGCATGCTGACCTTGTTAAAAAACTACCACATGAAAATGATCAAACGTATTGGAACAGAATCACAAAGGAGTTAATGCAATCCAAAGAAATAATCGATCGGGAACTTAACCAGGACACCCAATTTTTTGCATACCCATACGGGAATTATAATCAGCAGATCTTGGGTTTGTTTTCCGATACCGGATACAAATTAGGGCTGACCATTCGCAATGGAGGCAACTCTTTTTTCGCAAATCCGATGACGCTTAAACGCAGTCAAATTCTAGAAGAGAACATGGAGTATTTTGTCGATCGAATTCAAATCATCCAACCGATCTCCTTAAGGTGATCTTATGTGCTGTAAAACTCGGAGTTTTTTCCATCTTATACTTGCCGCCACCGTTTTATTCAGTTGTGCCGTCTTCGATAAACCACCGGGTTCTCCTTCTGCTGTGGCTAAGGGTTATCTGTCTCAGGGCCGCGCGAGTGAAAATGCTGGAAATTGGGTTGAGGCCGCCCGCTATTACAAACTGGCGCTCACAATTGAGCCGCGTAATACCCAAATTGCCGATAGCATGACGCGCGTGCAAGCAAAAAGGCTTACTTTGGCTGAAGCGCATTATCGAAAAGGCCTTGAGTATTTAGCTCTAGGAAAATATAGAGACGGCCAGCGGCAGTTTTTAGCGACCCTGAGATATTGGCCGCAGCATAAGGCAGCTCTTGATAAGTTACAGTCGCGAACCCAGATCAAGACCAAACGCTACATCTTGCACACCGTTCAAAATGGCGAGACCATCAGCATAATTTCTACGTACTATTATAATGATGCCAAACATTTTCAGACCGTTGCCAGGTTTAATAATCTGCCCGATGCCACCACCATTCGAGTTGGAAAAGAGCTTAAAATTCCTGAAATTGAAGGCGTACCTTTTCTAGTACCGGAGGGTACGGCCGAAATCACAACAGATAACCAGATCATGGATAGACAATTAACCATCCGCGACTGGGATTACCAGGAAGGGCAACAAACCGAACAGGCTCAGGCGGACGCCAAGGCCTTCGAGAACATGGTAGCCAATTATCGCGATGCCGGTCTCGAGCTGTTTGAGGAGAAAAAATATGATGAAGCAATTGTAGAGTTTAAAAAAGTCGTCAATGCAGATCCCCAAGATTTCAAGACCCAAGAGTATCTCTTTAAGGCCCATTTTAGCAGCGCTCTAGACTTATTGAAGGAAAAGCAGTATCCTGCTGCAGATAAACGGTTGCAGGTATGTCTGGATCTCAAAAACGATTGTTTGCAATGTCGGCCGATCATCAAACAATGTGAGGATTCCTACAAGGAACTTCACTATCAGTTGGGAATCAAATATTTCGGAGAAGAAAAACTTGAAAATGCAATTGATGAGTGGCAATTGGTAAAAAAGTTTGATCCTCATTACAAGCAGGTCGAACAAAATATCCGAAAGGCAGAGAAAATCTCGACCAAGATTCAACAGCTGAAAAAGGAAATTAATAATTAGTTCTACGTTGTCACATTTATTTTTATTTCAACTTGGCCATATTTTTAAGTTCATCCAAAAGGTTTCAGTTTTTTCGTTGGAATTATGGTGCTGAGTACACAAACTGTGAACAATATTTCATAATCTGCCGTTCCATCCTCTCGTTATTCCCGCAATTTAAATCCTAAAAAATCATCTAACTGTTTAAATTGAAACATGATATTCCTATAACAGCTATTCTGGCACAGTTGTTGTAATATTCGTTTGTAAAAAGTACAGTGCAGGGATAGTGCAACTAAACATTTTCATGGGTGCCATATGAACAACCCAAAACGATTCGCCTTTGCTGATAGGGCACAAAAAAAATATTTAGCAGAACCTTTCTAGGTACCTTATTTTCAAAGAAAAAGAGGTTAAACGGGACCAATTCTAAAATGTAAAATTTGCGAGGTTTTTCATCATGAAATTCATCTGGCAAAAATACAAAACCTGGCTACTCATTGCGGTGTTTTATGCTGTTTACGGTGCAGTTAAAAGTTTCAAGCTGCTGAAGCATATTGACATCCACAAAATTAAATTGAGTACGAACAGGTAATCATTAACATGTGGCTGACATTTCCCGATAGGCTTAGAATTGTTCTGCGCATTCTGTGGGCAAAAATTTTCAAACTTGTACTTAATGGGTTAGATGGATTGCGAATTACCTGTAAGGCATTGGCACTTAAAATTCGACAAAAAAAAATCATAACGATGTTATAGTTTCAGGTTGTAGAGGTTAAAAATAAAGATGAAAACAATCGTGATGTTGACAAATGAACTCCCCATGGTAGTGGCTCCTGCATTTTTGATTGCAGCGTTATTGGCCGCTTCATTGATCAGCGCAGTCATTCGATTCCAAAAAAAACCCTTTAAGGTTATGGCAATTGGGGTAATGCTGGCTTTGAGTGCGGGGATGCTTATGATGAAGTCGATGTCATAGACAGAGTTGAGGGATTTGAAACCGAAGATTCCTTTGCAACAGCTCACGGGCTTCTCGGAGATCTTCTACCCCGTGACCATGTCTTCACATCTTGCCGGTGGGCCCCTGAGGTAAAGAATTTACAAATTCAACTATTCTGGGGGCTTTGTATTTCGCTATCCTGCTTCTTACAAAATCAATGAGTTCTTTTTCGGTAGCGACTGCACCCTCCTTAAGGACAATATATGCTGCGGCCAGCTCCCCTTTGATACTATCCGGAATCCCGATAAAAGCGGCCAGGGCTATCGCCGGATGGGTATAAAAAACTTCTTCGACTTCCACCGGATAGATATTTGCCCCACCGGTGATAATTAGATCCTGTTTGCGGTTGCTCAACGGACCACAAGCAATCAATAACGAACCTCATCGCTGCTGGCGGCCATGGGTTTCCCTGGTAAAAAACAGCAATACAAAAGACAGTATGGCCCACACGATCATTAAGGTGAAACCGGCATGGTAGGCGGCAATCGTATATACTCGCATTCCATTCACCAGATCACCATTCCAGTTGCGATCCAGCATCCATCCTACGGCCGGTTGAAGCAGCGTGGGCCCTAACATGACTCCCTCTACATTTTTGATTAAGCTGGCGGGGTACAGACTCTTTTGCAAATGCAAAACTGATGATCATACAACCTGATGTGAAGCCGGCGACCAACAGCACGATAACGAGCAGTGGAATCGGCAAATTCGGCCAGAATAAAACGATCGCCCATGCGATCACCGACAATGTGCATCCCAAAAAATAGAGGGGTTTGCGGCGACCGATCCGATCCGAAATCCCCCCGAAAATGGGTCCTCCGATGGCCCAGGCCACCAGCATGGCGGAATTTAACGCGGCAGCCCGAGTGGTGGACAGTCCCTGGTGGGTGCTTAAGTAAGGAACTCCCCACAGGCCGCCGAAGGTCAGAACGCAGCCGACGATGCCGCCCGGAATGACAAACAAGAGCCAGGTATTGGGATAATGCAATACCTCAACGATACCGGAGATAATCTGCGTGCGTGATCGGGTGCCCGCTGTAGAGTCGGCACCGGTAAAACCGGCATATCCTTTTTCAGAGGGATGGTCTCTGACCATCAACCAGACCCCTGCGCAGATAACAAAGGTAGCAACAGCAGAAAACAGCATGGTATGGCGCCAACCAAAGCTGATGACAGAAAGCCTCAGAGGAACCCCGGCGAAAACCGCACCGACAATACCAAAAAACAGGGCCACACCTGAAACGGTGGAGAAAAACCTGGCTGGAAACCATTCCCCGGCCAATTTCAGTGTGCCTACAAAAGCGACTGCTACGGAACCGCCGATCAGGAATCTGCCGAGGTAAGCCCACAAAATACTCGGCGCGACGGCAAACATCAACGTGCCGCTTCCGGCTATTAAAGCCCCAGCTGTCAGGAGACGTCGCGGTCCCCAGATATCCGCCAAAATCCCTGTGGGTATTTGCATGGCCACGTAACTGTAAAAATAGAAAGCGGATAAATTTCCCAAGGCCGTGGCACTGATATGAAACGCTTGCATGAGTTCGGCGGTCATGACGGCCGGTGTGACTCTCAGGAAAAAACCGACTAGATAGAAGGCAGCGCCCCATCCCCAAATGAACCATGCCAGGCGAAAAGGAGGTGTCTTTTTTTGTTTCATCGACTTATAGAGGTTTCGTACACTCATCCACCAGGTAAAGGATGGATTTGTAATACAACCCGCTGTGAAGGGAAAGACCGATTTCGCAGGTGCGGCTGTTCGAATAACCGGCACTGCATACTTGCGAGACAGCCGGTCGCAATTCGTTTAAGGCGGATTCATTGAGTTCGGGGTGGGTGAAGCCTCGATCCCCGGCAAAGCCGCAACATCCAACCCTTTCGGGCACAACCACCTTTTCGGCACAGGCTTGCGCAACAGACAGGAATTTATCCCCCAGCTCCATTTTCATGGAGCTGCAAGTGTTATGAATGGCTACGGTCCCGGGCTGTTTTGTGAAAATAAGCTTGGCCATCAAAAAGTCATGAATAAACTCCACCGGTTCGTACAGTTTTAAGGCAGGATTCATAACCTGGCGCATACGATAGAGACAAGGACTGGTATCACACAGCACGGACAGCTTGCCGCCGTTAGTGGCTTTCATCAATGCGTCTTCCAGCTCTGCGGCCATCATGTCCGCCTGTTCCTTCAGGCCTTTGCTTTCAAACGGCGTCCCGCAGCACAAGCGGTCCATGTTTGCCGGATAAATAACGTCATAGTCGGCCTTGGAAATAACCCTGAGGGTCACCTCGTGCAGGGGATCCTGATTCGGATCACCTTTGGCCGGGCCCATGGTCCGGCTGATGCAGCTGGGGAAATAGACCACTTGCAGCGGCGAAGAATGGTGAACGCTGTTTCCAAGCGGTGCATCCACGCCCCGGGGCATGTACCGACTCCAAAGCGGAATCCGGTTGCCGCTGGTGCGTCGTGCCAGCCGGGTGATTTTTTCCATCGTCCACGAGCCGAGTAAGGTGTGGGCCAGGTGGCGACATTTTCGTTGGTCGATCGCAACCTGGAGATTTCCCGCTGGATTACAATGCGCTGCCTGGGCGTCAGGGTAAGACCTTTTGAAGGGCAGCTGGTTTCACAAAATCCGCATTCCGTGCATTTATCGACGATGGGATTGGTTTTGGGAAGCGGTTTGAGATTTTCAATATGGGCCAGCGGATTGTGGTTGATAATAATCCCGGGATTGAGCAGGTTTTTCGGATCGAATATTTTTTTTATTTCCTGCATGAGCTCATAAGCATCTTTGCCCCATTCCATTTCAACGTAAGGCGCCATATTACGTCCCGTTCCGTGTTCTCCTTTTAACGATCCGTCATATTTATCCACCACCATTACACAGACATCGTCCATGAATCGGCGGTAACGCTCAACCTCTTCGGTGGTGCTGAAATCTTGAGTGAAGACAAAGTGAATATTTCCCGCCAGCGCATGACCGAATATGATGGCCTCATCATAATGATAGCGAGCGAACAAGCTCTGAAGTTCAAGTGTTGCTTCAGCGAGGCTTTCGATTGGAAAAGCAACATCCTCGATGATAACGGTCGTTCCAATGGTGCGAACCGCACCCACGGCCGGAAACAATCCTTTGCGGATGTTCCACAGCTTTGTATACTCGTCCACCTTATCCGTAAATTCAAGCGGGCGCTCTGTTTCAATATTTTCAAGCGAATGGATAATCGCATTTATATTGCTTTGCAGCTCTTCAGCGGTATGCGCACGGGTTTCGACCAACAGCGCAGTGGTGGTCGCTGAAAGCGTTTTAAAATAGGATGGAATGCCTTCGTTATTCTCAACGGATCTCAGGGAGGCTCGATCCATAAGCTCAGCAGCGGCCACCGGCTCCTGTGCTAAAATGGCGGCTGCGGTGCAGGCATTTTCGATATGCGGAAAAATCATCAGCGCGCTGGCCTTGTGGGGGTGTTCAACGACCGTATGGTAAACAATTTCTGAAATGAACCCCAGGGTGCCTTCCGAGCCGATCATCAGATGTTCGATGATGTCAATGGGGTCCTCATAATCCACCAGGGCATTTAAACTATAGCCGGTGGTATTTTTAATTTTGAACTTGCGGCGGATACGGTCAGTCAGGATGGGGTGGTCTTTTACTTTTTGGACCAGGTTATTTAATTTCGCCACCAGTTTCGGATGGGTTTTGCAGAAACTTTTTCGACTGTGAGGATCCCCCGTGTCCAGCTGGGTGCCATCGTGCAAGATGATGCGCATACTGCTGACGGTGCGATAGCTATTTTGTGATGTGCCGCAGCACATGCCGCTGGCGTTGTTGGCGGCAATTCCCCCGATCATGGCGGCATTGATGGATGCCGGGTCGGGGCCGATTTTTCTGCCGAACGGAATCAGGTAGCCGTTGGCCAGACCGCCGATGATCCCG
>CAMYLH010000184.1 GCA_947259065.1 uncultured Desulfobacterales bacterium | reverse complement strand
TCGTGGGCATAGACCGGCAGCAGCGGAACTACAATCCCGACTCCGGTTACAGCCGCAAATATGGAGAAAAACAGGGTGCCGAATATTTTTTTATTCAGTTTGTTCATTCGGGTTGGATATTACAGGATAATTTCCCCTGTTTTCTCCGTGCTGTATCCGCCCAGAGCATCCACCCGGTTCTTAAACTCCCGGCTATTGACGGCTTCAAGCAACAATTGAATATTTTCCGATTCAAAATACTCTGCGGCAATGATCAAATCGTACTGCTCGGTAACGACGGGGATAAAATCAAGATCCAGCGCGGCGGCGGCGGCATGAATCCCGAGACCGGTGTCCACCGTGCCGCTGAGTACCGCCACGGCCACGGCCATATGGGTAAACTCCTCATGATGATACCCGTTGATTTCCGTCGGATCGATCCCGATCTGATTTAAACGAAAATCCAGCAGTATTCTTGTCCCGGAACCTGCCTGCCTGTTGATAAAGGAAATATCGCTACGGACCAGATCCTCGATTCCTTTGATATTTTTGGGATTTCCTCGCCGGACGATTAAACCCTGGTCCCGCAAGACTAGGTTGACCAGTCTCACATCCATTTGCGCTAAAAACTTCCGAATATAAGAGACATTGTAAGAACCATCTTGGGGATCCAGCAAGTGGGACCCCGCCAGATGGCAGACGCCTCTTTTGATGGCCATCAATCCCCCCATGCTGCCGACATGACTCGATGAGAGGGTTAATCGACTGTACTTGGCCTTGATTAGATCTGCCAAAACATCCAGGGTGTTGTCATGACTACCAACGATGACAATGGTTCTGAGAATCGACGGCAGCGATCGCAAAAGTTGGGCGGAAACCCTTTCACGGTCATTGATACCCTCGCTGTGGGTTGGTATCCGGATGCGCAAAAGTTGGGCGGAAACCCTTTCACGGTCATTGATACCCTCGCTGTGGGTTGGTATCCGGATGATACCGTCGGCTTCCGTAATTGATGTGATACTGCCGGCACCTCTAGGCAGGGGGGTTGCGACAATCCGATCACCGACTTGGCCCAGCTTTACCCGCAAAAATTCTTCAACGCCGAGCTTTGAGGCAACCTTTCGCGTCGGCTCCACCGTTACCGTCTCCCCGGAGTCGTCGGGTTGTCCCAACATGCGAAGGATCAAAGGTCGGACAAATTGTTCGAAAGCGATGATCGCCGACACCGGATATCCTGGAATACCGAATACCGGCTTTTCCTCAACCGTACCGATAACCACCGGTTTGCCGGGCATGATGGTCACACCATGGACAAAGACCTGCCCAAGATCGAGGATCACCCGTTTTGCAAAATCTTCGGAACCGGCAGACGACCCCCCAAGTATGAGAATCATTTGATAATCATCTTTTGCGGCCTCTTGAACGACCTGTTTGATCTTGGCCGAATCGTCCATCAGCATGTTGTGCCGGCTGCAAGTCCCACCGCACTTTTCTATCAGGCTGCCCAGTACAAAAGAGTTGGTTTCAAGCACCTGTCCCGGCTTGAAATTGTCAATAGAGAAGTTGCGCCAATCGACAAGTTCCGAACCGGTGGGGATAATCAGGATTTTTGGTTTCTTCTTGACCGGCACCGCAAATACGCCGCCGGTCAGCAAAGCACCGACACAGTAGGAAGTGATTTGGTGGTTCTGGGGAAAAAGAAGTTCCGTGGCCACGATGTCTTCTCCAACCTTGCGGACGTTTTGCCAAGGAAAAACCGGTTTATCGATTTCAATATGAGCGTCATCGAGGACGAGGGCATGTTCGATCATGATGACCGCGTCGGTATCTGGCGGCATGACATGGCCGGTATTCACGTAAAATACTTCCCGGCCGACATCGAGGGTTTTAGGCGCTGTTTCGCTGGCGCCGAATGTGATCTCTGCTTTCACCGCCAAACCGTCCATGGCGGCTGCATTAAAATGCGGCGAAGATATTTTTGCCTGGATGGGTTGTGCCAGAACCCGGCCGACGGCCTCCGGCACCGCAATAGTTTCGATTGCAAGAATATCGGACACCGCAAAAGACTCATGGATAATTTTTTGGGTCTCCTTCAGAGTTTTCATTTTAAGATAGACATTACGCTTCGATTCCATATTTGGCTTCCTAACCCGGTATGCTGCGGCGTTCTATTAGGCCCTTTTCGAGTTTTATCGAACAACATGTTGTTCGACAAGCCGTTCGACAGGCTCACGGTCCTGAGCAAGGTCGAAGGACTCACCACCACCCTGAGCCAGGCCGAAGGGCAAATCACAATGACCGAAATTTAAAATTTTAAACAAATAACGTTTCGTCTTTTTTGATATTTGGATGTTGAAATTTGGAATTTATTTGTGATTTGGTGCTTGTAGTTTGTTATTTCCGGTTTATCCGGGTTTAGGCTTTTACCCGCATTACTTTCTTTTACACCAAAATAACTTCCACTTCCGTCCCTTTATCTATACCTTCGGTGTTCATCCCGATTTCGATCAATCCGTCCGCTTTTACCATCGTGCTGATTAAACCTGACTTGCCCAATATCGGCTCGGCCCATAGAACACCCTCTTTTTGACGCAACCGGATTCGGATAAATTCGACGCGACCCTGGGCCGAGGCCAGGTTTCTGCTCAACTTTGCCGTCAGCCGTATTTTCTTACGATACACATCGGCACGACCATTGACATGCTCAATAAAAGGTTTCACAATCCTGGAAAACACCACCATGGCGGAAACCACGTGCCCGGGCAATCCCCAAAAGGCTTTGTTCTGCACTTTGGCCAGGATGGTAGGTTTTCCCGGACTTATCGAAATGCCGTGAAACAAGATTTCGGAGTTCTCCAGGGCCGTGATAACATCAATGGTAAAATCCCGCGCACCCACAGAGCTGCCTCCGGACACCAGAACCATGTCACATTGGGCCAAAGCCTGAGTGCTTTTAGCCAGTAATGCCTCATAATCATCGCGCACGATTCCAAAAGGGATTGGCGTTGCACCAATCTCCTGAATTAGGCCTGAAAGCGTATAGGTGTTAACATCGCGAATCTGACCCATACCGGGGGATTCGTCAACGGCAACAACCTCATCTCCGGTGGAGATGATGCCGATTAGCGGCTTTTTGTACACCACGACGGTCTGTTTTCCCAAGGCAGCCAGCATTCCGGCTTCCTGAGGCCTGATTTTGCCACCACACCTCAAAATGACTTCACCTTTTTTAATATCTTCACCGACCTCCACCATATTTTGTCCGGGTGCGACGCTGCGGTAAACCTCAATGTTGGTATCATCAATTTCCTCGGTGTGCTCGACCATGACAACGCTGTCGGCATCTGTCGGCAGCATTCCACCGGTTGAAATCCGCACGGCCTCTCCGATACCCACGGAAAAATCCGGTTTATTCCCCATTGAAACGGTGCCCGTTATGTGAAGATATGCCGGATTTCCCTCTCCGGCACCAAAAGTGGATGATCCCCTGACCGCATAACCATCCATAATCGAACGCGAAAAATCCGGCAAATCGATATCGGATTTGATATCTTCTGCAAGAATTCTTCCGACCGAATCCGTTAATGAAACTTTCTCTGACGCCATGTGTGGAAACTGCGTGGCATATTCAAGTGCCTGGTCGATGGTTTTGACTTTGAAAAATTCTTTCATCATGATTCCCGATGTATCTGGAACTAAGGTTAAGCATTACAGAATTCAACGTTCCGGGTTGCAAAACCCGGACAACTCCTGTCAAAATGAAGGCGTTTCCAATATGGGCCAGTCAACCGGCGTTGTCAAGCACAGTAGCTCCTGCTGTTTATGGGTATCCGGACGCTGATGCCCGGAGATGTTGCCGCAAATCAGTAAATGCGGTCATTGTTTACCTGAAATGGGTTACATATTGCAATAATTAGAAATTGGAGTATAATCTAATCAAAAATAGGATTACATGAAATTGCAATTAATCCAGTATCCTCTAACCAAATGAGTACGAATCTTAAAAAGGTCAGCCATGTCGGAAGAACCCCAAGCGTCGCTGCAAATCCAGCGGGCACTAAAGCCTGAGTTTTTAACTCACACAAAGTTTGAAGAGTTCAACCTGCCGGACGCGGTTATTTCCGGCCTGAACGAAGCTGGATTTACTTACTGCACTCCCATTCAGGCTCAAACACTACCGGTACTAATGACTGGACGAGATGTTGCCGGTCAGGCTCAAACCGGCACGGGTAAAACAGCCGCTTTTCTGGTTACCGTCTTAACCCGATTGTTGTCGGTGCCTGAAAAAAGCGGTTTGCCTTCTGCTATCATCATCGCTCCCACCCGGGAATTGTCCCGTCAGATCTATGAAGAGGCCAAGATCCTAGCCCGCCATACCGGGCTGTCCCTGGTTCAGGTCGTGGGCGGCGTCGACTATCAAAAGCAGGCCGAAATTCTTCGTCGTGGGGCTGACATCGTCATCTGCACCCCTGGCCGCATTATTGATTATTATAAACAGGGAATTTTCAAAACCGAGGACATCAAAGCGCTGGTTATTGATGAAGCGGATCGCCTGCTGGACCTTGGATTTGCCAAAGATATGCGCTATCTTCTGCGAAAGCTCCCTCCCTATGAAAAGAGACAATCCATGCTGTTTTCAGCCACCCTCTCTTATCGGGTCATGGAGCTGACTTACGAATACATGAACCTGCCCGAATTTATCTCAGTCACCCCCGAAACCGTAACCGTGGAAGGTATTGAGCAGGAATTGTATCATGTGGGCAGTGACAAAAAAAATTCCCTTCTTCTGGGCTTGTTAAAGCGGGAAGATTGGGGTCGAGCGCTCATTTTTGTCAACACCAAGGTCGGGGTCGACAGGCTCACCCATCGGTTGAAAGGTAACGGATGGCCGGCGGAAGGAATTAGCGGCGATCTTCCACAGCAGAAACGGTTCCGACTGATGGAGCAATTTAAGAAGGGGAAACTCAAAATTCTAGTGGCCACCGATGTGGCTTCAAGGGGCATCCATGTTGAAGATATCAGCCATGTCATCAACTATGACCTGCCCCAGGATTCGGAGAACTATGTCCACCGGATCGGGCGTACCGCCCGGGCGGGAAAAACCGGCCGGGCGCTGTCACTGGCCTGTGAGCGCTACGTTTTTCATCTTGAATCCCTCGAAGAGTGGCTGGGTCATAAAATTCCGGTGGTTTGGCCCGAGGATGACTGGTATGTCGAAGATCAATCCGGCCCGATGGCCCCGAGAAGAAAAACCCGGTTGAAAAGTACCGCCAGACGACGAACAAGCAGTGTTCGAGACAAGCGACGGGATCCTCGCAAACCAATGCAGAAGCCAAGGTCATCTCACTTTCCAGGTGCCTTTTTTGGCTTTGGCCCGGAACCCAAGTCTCCCGCCGATAACGAGACACCAGGAAATTCAAATCCATCACCCGCAAAACGAAAAAACACCCGGGGCAAAAAAGAATCGTCTACACTCGATGTGTGATTTCACCGCGTGAGAATCAACCCATTATCCTTCCATATCGAGCACCTAACTCAGTCGGCTGTCAATTGGTTTTAACCGCATCCGGCCTGAAAGGCAATACAAATGAAACGGCAAATGCCGCTAAAGCAGCCAGGACAAACCGGCAGCTGATCAAAACCCACCAGTTAGCCCCCAAGGCGGCAAATATCAGGGTATCTTCAATTATACTGTGACAGATACCCAGAAAAACGAGCACCAGAATCAAATCTCTTTTGGTCAGGGTGCCATCGTTGGCAAAAGATATAATAACCCCTGAACCGAAGACAATCCCCAAAAAAAGACCCGCCAGCAGCGGGAATGCCACCCTGTTCGAAAGATTGAGTCGCTGCAGTTTGGTTTTACATGCCTAAGCGATGATAGCCCAAGGCTATTCCTGCCTTTGAAATCTATTAATCTCTGAGCCAAGAATTAAATTTAAACCAGCTAGGCTGAAAAAGGCGTCAGATTGCCGTCAGCGCCGAATCCCATCGTCCTTTTTCCTATAACGAGTTCGAGATCGCTACGCTTTGCAAGTTCTTCCTCGTAAGCTTCCGATACGTCAACCTCACCTAACAGTGCCGTATTTTTAATTCGCATGATTTTCAATTTATCTACTGGAATCAAGCCCACGCATTTGATCGCGATCTCAACGGCTTCACGATCATTTTTCGTTGTCAGCGGAATTTTGCCCATTTCCGGACAGACGCCGGTAATCGTGTTGATGTTGAGGGCGTCCATGTCGATTTTGTCTAACAATCGCTGGGTGATTATATCTGCAATCCCGACTCCCACGGCATTGCCTTCGGATCCTTCCGTAAGATCGCAAACCACGATACGTTTGATTCTGGGGCTCCGGGGTTCTGCAGCGACCAGCGGCAAACCGATCCGGCCGACGACTTTGGTGTCGAAACCGGTGCCGCTGATGTTCTTTCCCATTTCATCAATGATAATGATGTCGGCCCCGTCAAACGGCAATGCCGGAGCGAATTCCTTAGCATTTTTGAAAAGCCCTTTTTCCATTTCTAAAATGCCATCGGATCGGCAGATGCCGATTTTGGCGGTTTGGCCGTATCCGTTTTCAACCACCCCCAGGCCGCATAAAACATTGGCGGATTGCATAATCTTGCGCGCCACGGTCAGTATCACTCTCGGATAGCCAAATGTCAACATGGCCTCGTGATAGGCGGCGGCGCCTTCCTGCTTGCCTAAACCGATGGCCATCATTTTAAGTAAGCCGCTTTCGAATTCGTGTTCAAATTCCGTATGTTTCTTGATGCGATTAATCAGCATAATATGATCGGCTTCTGATGCCAACTTATCCAGATAAACCGGTAGGAGATCCTCCGTTTCTCCAACCCGCACAACTTCAAGGGATGATCGGATGGGTGCCCCGACTTCTTTTTCAACAATTCCGAGATGTTCCAACACGCGTTGTTGACCGGCAGCCGTAGCCGCGCCATGGCTTCCCATGGCCGGAATGATAAATGGCTCCAGCTTTAATTGCTTCAGGTAAGAAATAACCGCTTTTACAATCGCACTATAATTGGCAATCCCCCGACTGCTGCAGGCGATCGCAACCGTCTGTCCGGGGCTGATAGCGGTTTTCAGCTTCAAATTCGACAGTTGCGTATTGATTTCTTCAGAAACATTGTCCAAAGTGGTATCGTCGAAAGTTTGTCGGACACGAATCATATATGGGTATTCCATTTTAGCTAATTCCTCACTAGGCCCTTATCGGGTTTTATCTGACAACATGTTGTATGGAACGTAAGGTGTCGGGTGTCGGGTGTCAGGTGTCAACCCGGCCGCTGGCTTGAAAAGCGGCCAGTTTCATCGAAAAAGAACTAAGGTATAAAAAATTCCAAATCTCAAGCACCACCTGATCTTAAAATTGGGTCAAACAAATCACAAATTTCAATATTCAATTCCGGCTTGTCCGGGTTAGGAAGACTTTTCCCAATAGCCTTCACGGATGATTCGCATGGCTAGCCCAAGATGCTCCCGGATCGCTTTTTCAGCTGTTTCTATATTCCGACTTTTAATTGCTTCCATTATCGGGTTATGGGTGGAGACATACTGGTAAGCGGT
>CAMYLH010000183.1 GCA_947259065.1 uncultured Desulfobacterales bacterium | reverse complement strand
ATTGAATCCGGGATTTCCTGGGTTAAACGCTGTTTTGGAATGACCCGCTGCACCTGGAAAGGTCTGCGTTCGTTCAAAAGTTATGTATGGGCCTCCATCGTATCGGCCAATTTGCTGACCCTTGCGCGAAAGCAAGCAGTATAGAAGTATAACTTCTCTTTGATTTCCTCTCCGATAGCAGGAGAGGTGCGCCCAAAAACGACAATTATGAGCAAATGCTCATATATTGACTGAAGACTATCAGCACGCTTGAGTCGCTGCCAGCAGAAATTTAATTTTTTGGTGCCTTGAAATCTCATTTTTCCCGATTTCTGGACGGGCACTAGTTAGCGTCTATTCAGAAAAACTTGAAGTATTTTGATAAAAAAGAGTAGAAAATTCTTCATTGAGCAAAAAGAGTTTTTAATGGGTACCGCTAATAAAGCCGTCGATAATCTCGGCCATTTCCGTCGTGCGCAAATAGCCGTGCGACTTGTGGGTTTTTTTTGGTCATCAAAGGCATAGTCATTGGTTACTATTTTATCGACCGGACCGATGTGTATGGCATTTTCTTTAAACTCATCTTGCAGCGTGTCATTGATAGAGATTTTGTCCCTTAGATCCGCCAGGTTGTACCAGTGCGAGCGTATATTTTCCGGCGTTTTCAGGATCGTCTTTTGTGAGGGATTTTGTTTAACCTCGGCAACGATCCGGTTTTTTATGATGGGCAGCCCCAAGGGGGAGCCGATGGTCACAAACGTGTCTATGGGCACATTCGAAGCATCCAGGGTCAACACGTCATAAGCGATGATAGACCCCAACGAATGGGCGATCAGCATGACTTTTTCGTTGCGGTGTTTTTTGTCTTTTATTCTGGGTTTCAGCGGGGCTGGGTGTAGATGATGCGCCCAGTAAACGAGCTCGAAGTTAAATGCCGTCTTTTTAATTATTATTGGACAAAGATCTGCACGGATTCACACGGATAGGCGACAACAATAATCACAAATCAAGATGCGACAGCAAAATCACTCTATCTCCATTACCGAGTTATTTTTGAATTCGATGAAATTTATTATTGATTTTAAATAGTTGAAACTATATAAATTATGATAATTGGTGCCATGAACTGTATTATTTTTCAACCAGATTGAACATCATTGAACCCAATATTCCAATTGTGAGCGGATACGAACTGAGGTCACTTTTGGTGTTGAAGCGTCGGATATCCCAACGCTAGGCTATTGGTGCAAAACGGGAAAAAGAAAGGCCGCTGAATAAGATGTTGCACCTGATCAAAGCCATCAGTGAAGACATTCGCGGGATCTGTACTCGACCCTATGTGATCGGTTTGTCCGGCAATCTAGTTTACCGGGTTCTACGCAAACGGTTGGTTAGCGGAGCCATTTTATTGGGAACATTAGTATATTTAGGAAACCGGGCTTTTAACCTGGATATCCGCGGATTGTATATTGCCCTTGGAACGCTGATCGTTGCGATTACCGCTTTTGCGGCCCAGAAGTGGGGAAAATGGGCTCTGAAGCGCAGCCTTCTTTTTGCCGAAGCCCATGGAGCCAATCTGCTGGAACATAAGAAAGCCAACCGGTTTAAAACACTGTACCTTCCCGAACTGTATGCAAATGTTTATGGCCTTGAAGCCCAATTGATATGTACATCGAAGCAGTTAGCTGAAGCCTCAAGGCGCCATCAAGAGTTGTACCGGGATTTTGTTGTTGACCGGCTCAGACGATATTCGGCGGTGGTTGAAATCAAGTCTTTGCTTGAACGTGAGCCGGGCCGCTTTAGCACCCTGGAGCACACAGTTTTTCGTGAAGAGCACCTGATCGATATTGACCCGGTGTTCTTAGATGAGGCCAATCGTGTCCGAGCAATGATGATGGACGGTGCGTTGCTGGATTTCGGAGAATATGTTGTAAGGCGTGGCGAGATGGTGATGTCCCGTCTGGGATTCGTGGCCGCCGTCAATTATCTGCTGGGACGCAAGGATCGTCAACGCGACGAACGGATGGAGGGTGGTTTGGATCTGTCTTTCATTGAAGACTATCTGGATGGTGCCCCTTTCCACCCCGGCAATACCAAAATCATGGAGCAAGCGCAGCATGGGCTGATGAAAGAAATTAACGGCGCCATTGGCCGGCGTCGTATTGGAGAAAGACTATCCCATCTCCTGCGGCGTTTTCTCCAAAAGAAATGGCACGCTCATATCAACACATCGATTCAGGCCAGCGTTGGCGGGCTGCTGTACGCCATCTCCAAGAATTACGGCACCCACTCCCTGGCGGTGGAAGATGTGCTCTGGGTGGACGCGAAATCCCGTCAACTTCTCCATCGCGATTTACTCAGAGAGTTTGCACATGTCGATCGGCCCCAGGAGATTGCAGGCGAAATCATCCAACGTCTTGAGGAAGGGTCGAATTCTATCTTAATGAAGGTTTTCCATGACACCTCTGTCGAAGCCGCCCGCGTCGTTCGTCGGGAATATGGATACAGCATAGAGGAATCCGTCTACCGGCGTGTCCGTTACGACAGTGAATACGCTTGCAATGAATTGCCCGAGCGTCCCTTGGAAGATTTGGAGCTGATTGGCGCATCAGATAGCGTAATGGATAAGACTATGCACATCATGGATCAGGCTGCACAGGAGATGCGCGCATTCCGGGATTTCTGTGCGCAAACTGAATTCAAAGCGCGCTGGGATCGCTATTCTCCTGAAATCAGAAGGGCGCTTCAGCTGGCCTATCGCATCAACGAAGCGGAATTTAAAGATGAAGTCGTTCAGACCCGTTACGGAAAATGCACCGGAACCGGCCAGCTTGCAGATCGCCTGGCCGCGCATTTCACGATCACTGCGTCTAAAAATCTGCGACAATCACGACTGCACCATCAGTTGGCCAAATTTGAATATCAGGACACATTGCGCCAGCTGGGTGAAATGCTGGATTCAAATTTAACGCGTGATACTGTTTCCCCTAAAGTCGCCTAAACAACATTTGAAATAATTCAAAATCTTTAACACGCCGGACCGCATTACGTTCCGTCCAAGGTCGGATGATAAAAAAACATAGGTGCCAAACCTTGGATTGTGAATTGCCTTACTCTTATTCACTATTCAAGGTGCGACACCGTTTTCCGACACTGTTTCCCCACCGTTTGCGTTTCTGGCCGAGACGCGGCGATCTGAAATCAGACAGCGTGGTTAGCAAGATGCTCTATTGCGCGCGGCGACATACCGCCTGGCGCGAGATACGACCGTGGCGAAAGCAACGCCAGCTAATGGTTAAAGGCGTCGGATCTGAAGCGGTGCAACAGGGCGGCAATGTCATTAATCCAGGCGCCGGATACGGGACGTCAGGAAAAGGTAGTACAGTGTGATTACCGCCAGCAGGCCGGCGGCGCCGCCCACGGCCAGCTGGACGCCGACGCGATCGGCCAGGATGCTGACAAAGAAAACGCCGACCATGGTGATGCCCCAGTTCATCATGTACACGCTCATGACCCGCCCCTGGTGGATATCATCGGTGTTGGACAACAGCAGCGTGTTGCTCAATGCCAGCCTGCCGACCTGCCCCAGGCCCATGGTGATAAAAAATATCAGGGCCAGCAGGTAGGATCCGGTGGCGCTGAAAGCCACCAGGGAGACGGCCGTTAAAAGCAGGCTGAGCAGGAAAATCAGGCCGCGTTTCCGGCTGCTCATGGAGGCCACAACCAGAGAACCCGCTATGGCACCCAGACCGGAGACGCTGATCAAAAGCCCTTGCCGGGCGCTGGATTCTCCCAGGGCCAGAACCAGGGGGCCGATCAAGGGCCATGATGCAAGCCGGCCAAAGATTGACACATCAACCAGAAGAATATCCCGGGTAAACATCGGCAGCAGAAACATGTAAGGCATGGAAAGAATGGTGGCCAGAAGTGTCAGCACCAGTATGGCCAGCACGTCGGCATTATGCCGGATGTAGCGAAGCCCCTCGGTAAGCTCCTGGATGGCGGTGTTTTCCCGCGGCCGGTCTGTGCCGGTGAGGGGCAGCCGCATCGCGAGCATAAAACCGATGACATACAAGACGGTCATGATATAGTAAACGCCCTCGATGCTCCAGAGAGCGATGAAAAAGCCGGCAAATGCCGGCGCCATCAGGCGGATGAAATTCATGGCCGCCGCATTGAGCGCGATGGCGTTCATCAGGGTGTTTTCGCCCACCAGCTCATAAATCAGGGCCTGCCGGGCAGGCATCATCAAGGCCATGACCAGGCCCTGAAGCAGGGCGGCCGCAAACAGGTGAATCCAGGAAATGGTGCCCACCGTGATGGAAACCGCGATCCCCAAAGCCACCAGGGCCGATGCGAATTGACCGGCAACCAGAATGCTCTTTTTTCTGATGCGGTCCGCCAGAACGCCACCGAACAGGGAAACGGTCAACATGGGCAGCGCGCTGCCGAGTCCCACCGCCCCCAGCATGACGGCACTTCCAGTCAGCTCATACATGAACCACGAACGGGCCATCATCTGCATATTCATGGCGGCCATCTGCATCAGCAGTGCACCGAAATAGATCCGGTAGGCGGGCAATTTCAATGCCGCAAAAGTCCCCTGCCGGTAAGGCCGATTGGCCCGATGCCTTTCAGAATGTGATGCGGTTTTCATTGCCAATGCGGGCACTTCCTTCATTTACGATCATATTTTCCGGCCGGTTTCTCATGAACCCCGGTTTTGTGAAAGGCAGTTTTTATTCACATTTCAATTTCAGAAATTCTGCCTTGGAAGTTGGGGATGATGGTGAAAGTTTAATGGGTTTTTAGAAATAGCTCCAGCTGCTTTAATTTTCCGGTCTTTAATTCAGCCCGAACAAAGGAAAAATAGAGGATAAAGGAAAAAGGAAAAAGGTTCAAGGTAAAGGGGAAGAGGGGTCATGAAAATATGCATTTCTTTCTGCTGAATTGGATCATGCTCGATCAGCGATAAAGATAGCCTCTGCCAGCTCATGGCAGAAAACGACAGCTAATGGCTCCAGAGGGACAAATCCTGCCCTATGAAGACGCGACCCCTCGGTTTTTTGTTTTGGCTTAGGAAACTCCCAAATCAAGAAAAAAATATCTGCCGTATTCATGATGTTAAACCTGAACATTGCAGAGCATATCCAAAATCACGAAAACACGCAATGAAAACAAAATGCCGGGGATTTGGTGATTGAGTTGCCCTGATCCTGTTGGCTTTATCATTATCACCTCTGCTTATCTATCCCCATATTAAATCCGAAATCTCACCATTTGCAAATCACCTGTAACTATTTATTATTTTGACAAATTATGTCTTAGATGGGAAAAAACAGCCCAATTTTAGATCATTACAACTAAATTTTTTAATTTTAAACTGAAAATTTGCTTGCGCTTCCA
>CAMYLH010000182.1 GCA_947259065.1 uncultured Desulfobacterales bacterium | reverse complement strand
GGCGTCTGGATTCCTTCATGATGGACCTCGGTTTTATGACCAAATATAAAATTACCATTAAAGTGCCCAAAACACCACCGCCCGGCGTTCCCAAACGGGATGTATACCTGATCCGGGCCTACGAATATCCGGAAGAATGGGATGATCTAAGCGACCCGGAACGGATGCAGCGCCTGCTGCCGATCCGGCTGCAACTGCGGGCCATGGGCGAGGAAAAACAGGATATGATTGTTTTCTCATTCTGGCCCGATGTCATCATGATCAAGGAGATCGGTGATCCCCTGCTGGTGACCAATTATTTGAAACTCGACCGCAAGGAGCTGAATGCCCGGGTAATTATGGCCCAGGGCCGGCAGAATACCAACTACGGCATAACCCTGTACGCCTGCCATCCGTTTTTCATCCAGGGCTACTCCACCATGACCAACGGTGAAAACACGGCCTTTTTGCCCATTAAGGCTTACCTGGAGTCGCGGGGCTATCCCGGTTACATCGGATATGAATCCGACTCGGAGGTTTTCAGCCAGAAGCAAACCTGCCGCCAGCTGATCATAGACGGACCCAACTGCGTTATCGGCTGCCTGCCGGATCACAGCCTGTTTATGGTACAGGATCGCAAGAAGCTTCGGCCCGGAGTTGTCGGCGGTAAACCCGGTATGTACGCATTTTCTTCGGAAATATGTGGTCTGGATGCCGCCATACCCCTGCGAGATAAGCACAAAGATTTTCAACCCATGCATCTGGATACGGCCATTGTCGGTCCGGATCGCCAAGAGGCCAGAATATGCAGTCAGAACGACCCATTACCCCTTCAACTTTAAGTGTTAAAGATTTGCCGTGGCAGATTCTGTGGCACAAAGAAAAATGCACTCTGTGTGGAAAATGCACGGCCGTGTGCCCCGTGAATGCCATTGAACTCGGAGTGTTTCGTAAACGAAGCGTGACGCCGCCCATCGGTTTTTTAGAAACACCCGCCAGTGTATACAAGGCCTACTATGGGATTCGGCAAAAAACGGATCCAGCCTACAATTGCGTCGGTTGTGCCATGTGCAATATGGTTTGTCCCAATGATGCCATCACCCCTTGCCGCAGCGACGAAGCGGATAAATTGAAATTTCAGATCGATCGCGGCGGACAGCCCCGCCGACGCGGCGGACGCCGCAATGCTGCCGGCGGCATTTTGGACCGCATAAAATTTATCCGCATATCCATGCTGACCGACCCTGCACTGGATGCGGGACGTCATGAATTTGAGCTGCGCACCCTTTTAGGGCGAGTGCTGCCCCCGGAAGAGAATTTGAAATTCCTGAAAACCAACGGCTGGATCCCTCCTGTCCGAGAGATATATCCGTTGATTATCGGCGGCATGTCTTTCGGCGCCTTATCGCCCAACATGTGGGAAGGGCTTCAGATGGGAGTGGCGTATCTCAACGAGGAATTGGGTATGCCGGTGCGCATCAGTACCGGAGAAGGTGGCTGTCCGCCCAGATTATTACGTTCGCGATTTCTAAAATATGTGATTCTTCAGATTGCCAGCGGGTACTTCGGCTGGGATGAAATTATTCATGCGCTGCCGGAGATGAAAGAAGATCCGTGTGCGGTTGAAATCAAGTATGGACAGGGAGCCAAACCCGGGGACGGCGGTCTGCTGATGTGGTACAAGGTCAACAGCCTGATCGCAGCCATCCGGGGAGTGCCTGCAGGTGTGAGTCTGCCGAGCCCACCCACCCACCAGACCAAGTATTCCATTGAAGAAGCGGTGGCAAAGATGACGCAATCCATGTACATGGCCTGGGGATTTCGTGTACCGGTATATCCAAAAATTTCAGGTACTTCAACCGCCCTGGCAGTTTTGAACAATCTCACGCGCAATCCCTATGCCGCCGGTCTCGCAATCGATGGTGAAGACGGCGGTACGGGTGCAGCTTATAATGTTTCCATGAATCACATGGGTCATCCCATCGCCAGCAATATTCGCGATGGCTATTTGAATCTCGTTAAACTGGGCATGCAGAACCAGGTCCCGATTTTTGCAGGTGGAGGTATCGGCAAAAACGGCAATCTGGCGGCCAACGCCGCAGCGCTCATCATGCTGGGTGCCAGCGGTGTCCAGGTCGGAAAATATATCATGCAGGCCGCGGCCGGATGTCTGGGGTCTGAATCGGATCGCTGCAACATTTGCAACATCGGGTTGTGTCCGAAAGGAATTACCTCTCAGGATCCGCGGTTGTACCGGCGGTTGAATGTCGAAGATGTGGCCCAGCGCCTGGTGGATGTCTTCTTGAGCTTTGACACCGAATTGAAAAAAATTGTGGCGCCTTTGGGACGTTCCACATCACTACCGATTGGCATGTCCGATGCGCTGGGAATCGACGATTATGATGCGGCTGAGAGACTAAGCATAAAATATGTGGTGTGATTTGGAGAATATAAATGTCTGAGCTAAATTTGAGCAGCAACTCATCCTATCATGTGATTTCCGGCAGAATCAACGGTGAACGGGTTGATTCACGGATTTTAGAAGAGCAAGTGCAGTCTGCGGTAGCCCAAGGACACCGCCGCCTGCAGATCAATGCCTACGGTCAGCACGGAATCGGTGGCCGGCTCTGGCAGACCGGCCAAGAAAAGGTGCACATAAAAATATCCGGTCAGCCCGGGCAACGCGTTGGTTCGATGGGATTTCCCAACACCCAGATTGAAATTTTGGGACCGGCCTCCGATGATGTGGGCTGGCTCAATGCCGGCGCTCGGATTGTCGTTCATGGCAATGCCGGCAACGGGACCGCCAATGCCATGGCCCAGGGCAAAATTTACATTGCCGGTAATATCGGTGCCCGGGGCATGACCATGACCAAACACAATCCACGCTTCGATTCGCCCGAGCTCTGGGTGCTGGGTTCAGCCGGGGACTATTTCGGTGAGTTTATGGCGGGTGGTATTGCCGTAATTTGCGGCTTTGAGGCCCAAATTCCCGATAATATTCTCGGTCACCGACCGTTTGTGGGCATGGTCGGCGGAAAGGTGTTTTTTCATGGCCCTCACAGAGGTTATAGTCAGCGCGATGCCAAACTGATTTCCATCGGGGATGAAGAATGGGACTGGTTAATCGAAAATCTGCATATTTTTTTGGATCACGTCGGCCGAACCGAACTGGTGAAACTCTTTTCAGACAGAAGTCAGTGGCAGCTACTCGTTGCGCGGTCGCCTCAGGAAAAAATCCAGCGGCCGATGAAATCCATCCAATCGTTTTTCAGCGGGGTGTGGGAGAAAGAGCTCGGCCAGGGCGGTCTGATCGGTGACCTCACGCAGCTGGATCGCAGTCCCATCCCATTGATTACGACGAATCAGTTGCGGCGGTTTGTTCCGACTTGGGAAAATAGGAAGTATGCCGCGCCCTGTGAGGCCACCTGTCCGACGGGAATTCCGGTGCAGCAGCGCTGGCAATTGGTTCGTGACGGCCGTATTGATGAGGCGGTCGATCTGGCGCTTGCCTATACGCCATTTCCCGCATCCGTGTGCGGTTATCTTTGCCCTAATTTGTGTATGCAGTCATGCACCCGCCAAACCTCTGCCTTGGCTCCCGTGGATGTCACTCAGCTTGGCCGGGCGAGCATCAAAGCAAAATTGCCGGAACTACCGCCTGAATCGGATAAGAAAATTGCCGTTATCGGCGGCGGACCGGCCGGGATATCTGTCGGATGGCAGCTGCGGCAAAAAGGGCACCAAGTCGTTATCTATGAAACAGCGAAAGATATCGGCGGCAAATTCAGTCGCGTTATTCCCGAAAGTCGTATCCCGTCCGAAGTGATTACAACCGAACTCAAGCGGGTCAAGGAGGCGCTACCGCATGTGCACCTTCAACAGCCTCTCAAGCAGGAAAACGTCAAACAGCTTCGAGAGGATTTTGACTTCGTGGTGATTGCAACGGGTGCTCAAAAGCCCAGGACATTACCGATTCCGGGTAACGAACGGGCGCTGACCGCACTGGATTTTCTTGAAAAGGCCAAAGAAAACAAAACAAAGGTCGGTAAGCGCGTCGTGGTCATCGGCGCCGGCAATGTCGGTTGCGATGCGGCTGCCGAGGCGCATCGACTCGGTGCCGAAAACATCACATTGCTGGATGTCCAGGAGCCGGCTTCTTTTGGTAAGGAAAGAGAAGCAGCAGAGACGATCGGTGCCGAATTCAAATGGCCGGTCTTCACCAAAGAGATTACCGGCCACGCAGTCACTCTGGCTTCCGGTGAAGAAATTCCCGCCGACACGGTAATTATTTCAATCGGTGACATGCCGGATCTTGAATATCTCCCTGATGACATCGAGATTGTGAATGGCTTCGTTAAAGTCAATGATAATTTTCTGACCACCGACCCTAAAATATTTGCCATCGGTGATGTGGTCCGACCCGGACTTCTGACCGATGCCATCGGATCCGGTCGAATCGTAGCACAGACAATCAGTGACATACTGGAAGACAAACCGCCACGGGTGCAAAAACGCGAAATGATCAACCGTAACCGTATAACGCTGGAATATTTTGATCCCCGGGTGACGGAATACTCGGATCTGGATCACTGCGGGTCCCAGTGTTCATCCTGTGGCGCCTGCCGGGACTGCGGAATATGCGTGTCGGTTTGCCCACAACATGCCATCAGCAGAAAAGGGCTGGACGACGATGCCTATGAATATGTGGTGGACGAAGACCTGTGCATCGGATGCGGATTTTGCGCCGGTGCCTGCCCGTGTGGGGTTTGGGATCTAGTGGAAAATACACCGCTGGATTGATTACAGATCTCGTAATTAATCAAAAAAAATCACGGGGAGCCTTACGTGCCAGGGGTTAATGTGAAAGGTTGACATTCATGATGCTGGATACTGGTTACTGGTACAGCGATTTTGCCCCAAAAATACGGCCCAATTGTAAACGAAATGACGAGATCTAAATCTAGTGCATAGGAGTCTACCCTTAATGACTGATTTTGATAAGCCCCGCGAATCTTGTGGCATTTTTGGGATTTGTGATCACCCCGAAGCAGCTCCCATAACTTATTTCGGCCTGTATGCTCTACAGCATCGAGGCCAGGAAAGCGCCGGGATTGCAACAATCCGTGGCGATTCGATTATTGAGCATAAAGGCATGGGACTGGTATCCGATGTTTTCGACATGAGCCATTTGAAGTTACTGGAGGGGCGCAGCGCCGTCGGTCATGTGCGCTACTCCACCACGGGCAGCTCCGTGCTGACCAATGCCCAGCCGTTTCTGGTTCGTCACCGTAAAAAATCCTATGCAGTGGCCCACAATGGAAATATTGTCAATGCGCATACTTTGAAAGATGAGCTCGAAGAATCCGGCTCTATTTTCCAGACGACCATGGACAGCGAAATATTTTTGCATCTTTTTGTGAAAAACCTGGAATACGGATTTGAACAAGCCTTGGTTAATTCCGTCTCCAGATTACAGGGCGCATTTTCATTCGTAATGTTGACGAGTCTGGGGGAAATTATCGGAATTAAAGATCCATATGGGTTCAGACCGTTGTGTCTGGGAAAGTTGAACGGCAATTACGTGCTGGCATCCGAAACCTGCGCCTTTGATCTTGTAGAGGCTGAATTTGTGCGTGAACTCGATCCCGGAGAAATTGTCATTATCGGACCCGATGGCATTAAAAGCATCAAAACGTCGCCTGCAACCCGGCGGGCGTTCTGCATTTTTGAATTTATCTATTTTGCCAGACCGGACAGCACTTTTTATGGTCAGAATGTCTATCTGACCCGCAAAGCTCATGGCAGGCGTCTGGCCGAAGAGGCTCCCGTTGAAGCCGACTTTGTGATGCCGTTTCCCGATTCGGGAACCTATGCCGCGTTGGGCTACTCGGAAGCATCCGGCATACCCTTTGAGATGGGTATGATCCGCAAC
>CAMYLH010000181.1 GCA_947259065.1 uncultured Desulfobacterales bacterium | reverse complement strand
AAAAAGCGCGCTGCCATGGTTATCGTTGCCGGTCGCGGATGCCCGATGACATGCAGCTATTGCGCTGTCGGAGCAAAATCGTATCTTAATTACCGCAAGAGAAGCGTCGATTCCGTGATGGATGAAATCCAACGCGGTATTGATCAATATGATGTCGGATTTATTGATTTCGAAGATGAGAACCTGTCCCTGGATCGCCGCTGGTTTTTAAAACTTCTGGCTGGAATTAAACGACGTTTCAGCAGAAACGGACTGGAGCTCAGAGCCATGAACGGCCTTTATCCGCCATCGCTTGATGAGGAGGTGATCCGTGCCATGCAGGCCGCTGGGTTCAGGACCCTGAACCTTTCACTGGGCTCAACCTCAGCCGAACAGCTCAAACGGTTTAACCGGTCCGATGTTCGCGCGGCATTTGACCGCGCCTTGAAACTGGCCGAAGATTGCGGCCTCAATGCCGTCGGATATGTGATCTGTGCCGCACCTTTCCAACGTGCTGAAGATTCGGTTTCAGATCTTCTTTATCTGGCCCGACGGAAAGTGCTGGCCGGAGTATCTGTCTTTTATCCGGCACCGGGCAGCCAAGATTTTGATTTGTGCAAGAATCTGGGCATTCTGCCCGATCACTTCTCCTGCATGCGGTCGAGCGCGCTGCCGATCGCTCACACAACCGGCAGGAAAGAGGCCGTTACCCTGCTCAGGTTGGCGCGAATCCTCAATTTCATGAAATCACTTATAGATACGGGAATATGCATTGCAAAGGATACTAATCCCGCTGAGATCCGGAGACAGGATCCCGCTGACCGAATGGAGACGAGCAGGCGGCTTCTATCAAACTTCTTACATGACGGGAAAATAAGCGGTGTGACACCGCAAGGGGATGTTTATAATCATCTCATTTCGGAGAAGCTGGCCCAGGCGTTTTTGACCGGTTTAGCCACCATCGATCTTATGGGCTCACAGTAAGAAGCGCAGCAAATTGTCTACAGCGACCACAAGTTAAATTAGACACAGATTTTCACAGATATTTGGTTTTTTATAGCTTTTAATATCCTGGTAATCCGTGTTCATCCGTGTCCCCAAAATGGAAATGCACTATGAAAAAAAGTATAAGTCCGCGCATGCATTCGGCCGAACATATTCTCAACCAAACCATGGACAGAATGTTCAATTGCGGCCGATGCTTCAATGCCCACATCGAAAAGAAAAAATCCAAATGTGACTATCGTTTCGACCGGCCTCTATCTCAAAACGAACTCCAAGAAATTCAGACCAGGGTCAACCAGATCATTGGCGAAGATCTGCCGGTTACCGAGAAATATATATCCAAATCAGAGGCATTGGACAATTATAATACCGATAAATTGCCCGACGATACCGGCGCCACCATCCGAATCGTTCAAATCGGGGATTATGATGCCTGCCCCTGTATCGGGCCCCATGTTAAATCTTCCGCTGAAATCCTAGGATTTCAGATCACATCTGCCAGCTTTGATGAGGGTGTCTTAAGAATCCGATTTAAACTCACACCAGTGAACCCGCCCTGATTATAATATATCCGAATTTTAACAATTTATTGGAATCAGCTTTTGGGGGAGTATATGTGGGATCACTTTTTAAAAGTAACAATGCGAAAGAAAGCATAATCGCCAATGACCCGGGCAAAACCCCTGTAACGCAGCTTCGCATAATGTCCAACCCTCTTGAAAAATCCGATTTCATAATCATATTAATAGACATTTCCGACCTGTCAGAAAATCGAATGTAACCTTATTTCAGAAAGGAATTGAACCATGAGCGTATTAGTAGCAAAAGAAGCACCGGATTTTGTAGCGCCGGCCGTCATGCCCGATGGCATCATTAAAGATGATTTCAAACTCTCGGATTTGAGAGGGAAATATGTGGTGTTGTTTTTCTGGCCCTTGGATTTCACGTTTGTGTGCCCAACGGAGATTATAGCCCATCATAAGCGCATGGAGCATTTCAAAGGCCGCAATGTTGAGGTCGTCGGGGTATCCATTGATTCTCAATTCACGCATTTTGCCTGGCGCAGCGCCGCCGTCAATGACGGCGGGATCGGGGCGGTAGATTTCCCGATGGTCGCTGATGTAAAACACGAGATTACAAAAGCCTATGGAATTGAGCATCCGGACGGCGTGGCGATGAGGGCGTCATTCCTGATCGACAAACAAGGTGTCGTGCAGCACCAGGTTGTAAATAATCTTCCATTAGGACGCAATGTCGATGAGATGGTTCGCATCGTCGATGCCTTGCAGTTTACTGAGCAATACGGGGAAGTCTGCCCTGCAGGATGGAATAAAGGCGAAGAAGGGATGAAGCCTACCTCCGAAGGAGTGGCGGAGTTTCTGTCAAAACATACAGACAAACTATAATCTGAATTGAGAGAGGAGTCCGTACAATGGCAGCCGGGCTCCTCGTTAATCCGCCTTCGTCCATTTTTCTTCTGCCGACACGTTCGAAATCCCCGGCCTGGAACTTGATGACGCCGGAATCTTTAGATCACAGCAGATGAAGCCGTTGGCGATACACATCGGTAACCGTTTTAGGATCATCGGTGATGACGATATTGTCTTTGATCCACGCCGGCGCCCTGCCCTGTCTTACCATTTCGTTAATCTGCTCGTGAATCCCGTTCCAGAAATCACCTCCGCCCTCCGTGTCGAACAAAATAACCGGCACCGGGTCCAGAATTGACAGCTTCATGTTGCACAGAGTGATGCCAAGCTCTTCCAGTGATCCCAAACCACCGATATTAAATATCGGAAATGAAGCGATCTCGAACCATTTTTGTCGGCTGTGGCGGCAGGTTGCTTGAAAAACCTGGCAAAAATCGACATCGGTTGTCATGGTTTGATCGGTGATATCCAGGAAATTTGCCCCGGACAAAATCCCTCGCTGCCTGGCCAGGGTATTGGCCTGCTCCATCACCCCGCTTCCGCCGCCGGTGACGATACCAATGCGCCGCCCCCAGAATTCGATGAGGGCATCCAGGAGTTTTCCGAGTTTTATCTCTCCTCTTGGCGACAGTTTTAGATTGGATCCGTAAAACGCAAACAGCATCGACTTATGAAAATCAGCGATCCGCTGCGGTGCCACAAAATAGCCCATGCCGTCTCGCATGGTGTGTTTCATGAGGCAGTCATTCAGTCCGGATACCCAGTATACTTCCAGGCCGAAGGCATGATATTCTTCCAGCCGATGGTGATCCTGTTGCGATAAAAACGGGCCGTGATCGCAGGATGGCTCATAAAAATAAAGCGCCGTTAATTTGCCCTCGCAGGTCAGATTTATAATGTCGCGATGCTCGATGATATTGGGGAAATATTTCATGATCAAAACCGCTGGAATACGATCGAGGGCATCTTCGATCCTGGATACTGCATACACGTGGGAGCATTCGCTTTTCGGCGAAAAGTCATGTCTGGCCAGCGAACACATGGCCCGGGTCACATCACAGTCCTCTGAGGGACCGTTTAAAAAGATTTTGGCCTTCTTTAGCCCATCCGTCCCTCCGTCAGCGACAGCTGCCGGTTTGTCCAAAAAATGGCAGGTCTGATTGCTGCAGCCGTTAAAACGATCTTCGAAATCGCGCATTTGACGGTAGCTATAAAAACTAGCTGTCTGTGCGCCTTTTTTACGACGCACACCGTTTCGGGATTTGGCGGCATTGTATACCTTCGCCGATATCAATGGATTAACGATGGGATGATTGCTCTGGTTGACAATTTCTAAATAAATTCGGATACCACGCGTTTTAATGGGATCCAGCACGGTGGCCGGCAGGTTTCGGCCCAGGGCAAAACCGCTCTGTAAGACCACATAGTGTTCATTTAGATACATGGAGCAGGTCGTCACTACGCCTTCGCCCGGCGCAATGGTTAACGATGGCATCGTATCGCGAACCTGGTAACGGTTGAGAAGTTCGCGGCCGTCCTCACGAAGTAAAATTCGGCCAAGAGTTCTTTTGTCCAATGGTTCTCTAAACCGGCAAACGACCTTGTGCGGGGCAATAAGGATACTACCGTCGCTGGAAATAGTGGTTGATACCGGCAATTTTAGCTCAGCGTGCTCGATAGCTTCCAGGACTTCATCCGAACTTAAGAGGGCCTCAGGATCACAAAATACCAGTCGTCCGACCGGCAGCCCCAAAGTAAAAAAATCTTTAAACTCGTCTAGGCCCGGATAACCTGGAATGACTGCTGAAGCTACCAGGGTCAGAGTTATCATCTCGCCCTGCAAACTGCTGGTATCGGGGGGATCGCAATTGATCTGTATGCCTAACCGAGCAATCCTGGACCGTTCACTGAACACAATGTGCTGCGGTCGATTCTTGAATTCATCGATCAAAATCGGATTCAGTCCGAAGGTAGTTTGGAATCTAATCGAGCGGTTGTTCACATCCAGAATTCTGGAAATGATCCCGTCTTCCGATTGTAAAAGTCCTCGAAACAGATGGTTGTTTTTGAACGTTTTCGCCATAACTAGGTATCTAAATCTTTACCACGGTTTATCCGCAGCAGGGGATATCGTCTGCTGGGTCCAAACTGAGCTCGTCGCAGGCCTGAACCGCTCAACCTAAGTCGGTCTTTGCCACAGGTGTCAGGAATAAACTATTAATATTATCATTGTTTTTTGAATTACAATATGATTTCAATCGGCAGGAATGCTGGGGCTTATGGTTACTTACCGGGAAAGGGGTGCTGTGACCTTTTTCAGAAAATGGCGTAAATAAAACATCATCCATATTAATTCTTCCAGGTTCTGGTGAACAATCCGTCATAAAGTGATCGCATAAGGAGGATACGCATAAAACCAAGTTACACACCGGTATGATCCAATAAATTCTCGATGATTTTAATCAGCGATTTATTGACCGTATTCTCATCATCTAAATAGCTGAAATTCATCTCTTTGGCCGTGTTTTCGTCAAGAACCCATCCAAATCCCAATTTATCGAAGAATATGATCGTATCCTTGCTCATTGCCCAGTTCGCCTCCGTTAACAATCTTTGCTCCTTTCAAAAAATTGACATATCCGTTTGTGTTTTATTCGCAATTCGTATTATAGGGCCAAAGCGCTTTATCCATTATTTCGGGTATTTTGCCCGGCTTGTATCGTCACCGACGACGAATTTCTTTAGAGATAGTTCATGCAGTCGGTTAAGATCACTCCGGTTCGCGACAAGCTGGCGAACATGATAAATATAATATTTCAATAAGTTATCCTATACAATCAAATTAGGAAATCCAGCTGGAAAAAGCTAGTGCCATGCGGTTAAATGGGTACCATCCTCGCAATTTAAATTGACAGCGGGCATTGCCTCTTCTAATATTCATGGTTCAGGATTGAGAAAATGATTATTTCCATAGATCAACAACTTGACAAAACGCTGGCGGGCGGACCTCCGCGGGGATTGTTTATTATGGATTTCGACGGCACATTGCTTCGTTCGGATCGAGCATTTTCGGACATCGATCTCGATGCCCTCGAACAGCTTGGCGAACTGGGTATCATACGAGCCATTGCCACCGGCCGGTCCTTGTATTCGTTTAACACGGCCGTCGTAGAGGATCTACCGGTAGATTACCTGATTTTCTCAATGGGTGCAGGTATCCTGCAACATGCCGGAAAAAAAATTGTCCGCAGCGTCAGCCTGGAATCTCATGAGGTCAAACGGGCCTACCAAAACCTTAAAACGAACCGACTCGATTTTATGATTCACCGGGTCATACCCGATAATCACATGTTCAGCTACTTTCGATCAAACGAGGGAAATGATGATTTTGAAAGGCGCTTGAAGCTTTACAGCCGGTTTGCCGTTCCTTTTGATAAACCGACTGACGGTTTCGACCCTGCAACCCAGCTGCTGGCGGTGGTACCGGAAAGGGTCAGCCAGGCCGCTCTTGGAAAGGTCCGCCGCGAATTGCCCGATTATAGCGTCATCCGAACAACTTCACCCCTGGATGGCAAAGCCACCTGGATTGAAATCTTTCCCACTGGGGTGTCCAAAAGCCGGACGGCAGCCTGGCTGGCGGCGGAATTAAAAATCGATATAGGCAAAATAGTGTCGGTGGGAAATGACTACAACGATCTGGATTTACTCGAGTGGACCGCCAACAGCTATGTGGTCGACAACGCTCCGGCTGATCTCAAAAAACGCTTTGCCGGCGTCGCCTCCAACAACGATGGCGGTGTGGCTGAAGCGGCGAGACGCTCGTTGGAAGGCCCTTTCAGTGACGGCTGATAAATCGCAATAGGGGGTTATATGAATTTTTCTCAATACATCGAACTCGAAAATCAGTACGGTGCCCACAACTACAAACCGCTTGATGTGGTGCTGAGCCGCGGTGAAGGGGTCTGGGTTTGGGATGTGTATGGCAAGCAGTATTTGGACTGCTTGTCTGCCTATTCTGCAGTCAACCAGGGGCACTGTCATCCGAAAATCATGCAGGCTCTGATAGATCAGGCCCGCAAGCTGACGATGACATCACGGGCGTTTCGTAACGATCAACTCGGGCCTTTTTACCAGGAAATCTGCCAACTAACCCGCTCTCACAAGGTTTTGCCCATGAACAGCGGCGCTGAGGCTGTTGAGACCGCCATCAAAACGGTTCGTAAGTGGGGATATGCGGTCAAAAAAGTTCCCAATGACAGGGCCGAGATTATTGTTTGTGAAAACAATTTTCATGGCCGGACCATATCCATTATCAGCTGCAGCACGGACCCGAATTCGCGCAATGGATTCGGTCCTTTCACTCCAGGCTTCAAGACGATTCCGTTTGGTGATGTAGCGGCACTTCAAGCGGCAGTAACACCGAATACAGTGGCTTTCCTTGTAGAGCCGATTCAGGGTGAGGCCGGGGTGATCATTCCACCGGCAGGATATCTTAAAGCAGTGAAATCAGTATGTGAAGAAAACCATATGGTTTTGATTCTGGATGAAATCCAAACCGGTTTGGGACGCACCGGCAAGCTACTGGCAGAGGAACATGAAGAAATTACTGCGGACCTGACATTGATCGGCAAAGCCCTCTCCGGCGGCTTTTATCCGGTGTCTGCCGTTTTGTCCAATGCCGAAGTCATGGACGTGCTTCAACCCGGCGAACACGGTTCCACGTTCGGCGGCAATCCGCTGGCATGCGCGATTGCCCGCGCAGCTCTGAAAGTGCTGGTGGAAGAGGGGCTCATCGAAAACGCGGCCATGATGGGGGCATATTTTCTCGACGGTCTCAGACAGATTTCGCATGCGTTGATCAAAGAGGTTAGAGGCAAGGGATTGATGATTGGTCTGGAGTTATATCCGGAGGCTGGCGGTGCCCGTCATTACTGTGAAAGGCTCCAGGAAAATGGCCTGCTTTGCAAAGAGACCCACGACCATGTCATTCGTTTTTCACCACCCTTGGTCATCACCGAAGAACAAGTCGAATGGGCCGTCGAAAAGATTGGCGAAGTGATCAAGGCATAAGCGTTAATAACGGGCATCACTCCGCTCGGAAACCGATAGATCTTTTACATGAAAATAGGAGGGAAAAGAAAATGGTAGAAAAAGTCATCATCATGGGGGCCGCCGGCCGCGATTTTCACAACTTCAACGTCTATTTCCGGGACAATGAACGTTATCAGGTCATCTGCTTCACCGCCACTCAGATTCCGGACATCGAAGGCCGCCAATATCCGGCAGCCCTGGCCGGAAAGCTTTATCCCGCGGGCATTCCAATTTATACAGACGGTCAGTTATTCAATTTGGTCAAAGAAAATCAGATTGACTTGGTGGCGTTCTCCTACAGCGATGTGCCGCATGCAGAGGTCATGCACAAGGCCTCGCTGGTCACCGCCGCCGGTGCTGATTTTATTATCATTGGCGCCCCTTACACGATGCTAGAATCAACCAAAACCGTCATTTCGGTATGTGCCGTGCGCACCGGTTGCGGAAAGTCCCAAACCAGCCGCAAAGTTATCGAGATTCTGCAGGCCATGGGAAAAAGGGTCGTAGCGGTCCGTCATCCCATGCCTTACGGCGATCTTACCCAACAGGTGGTGCAGCGTTTTGCCAGCTATGAGGATTTCGAAAAACACGATTGCACTATCGAAGAGCGGGAAGAATACGAGCCGCACATCAACATGGGCGCTGTTGTCTATGCCGGAGTCGACTATGAAAAAATTCTCAGACAAGCCGAAGAAGAAGCCGATGTCATCGTCTGGGACGGCGGCAATAACGATACGCCGTTCTTCAAGCCTGACATCCATGTCGTGATATTCGACCCTCACCGTCCTGGCCATGAAACCGCCTATCATCCCGGCGAAACCAACCTGATTTTAGCGGATGTGGCCGTGATCAACAAGGTCGACAGCGCGGTCCCCGAAAATGTGGAAAAAGTCCGCAAAACCATCGAAAAAAATAATCCACGGGCCCAGATCATTCTGGCCGACTCAGAGTTGACCGCCGAAAATGCCGAACAGATCAAAGGTAAAAAGGTGCTGGTGGTCGAAGACGGCCCCACGCTGACCCATGGTGAGATGGCATACGGCGCCGGTGTCATCGCCGCCCGGCGATTCGGGGCGGCCGAACTCGTCGATCCGAGGCCCTACCTGGCGGGTTCGATAAAAGAGACGTTTCAGACCTATCCAGGCATCGGAACGGTGCTTCCGGCCATGGGATACGGACAGCAGCAAATGAATGACTTAGAGCAAACCATCAACAATACCCAATGCGATCTGGTACTGCTGGCCACACCGGTGGATCTAACCCGGCTAATTGACATCAACAAGCCCAGCGTCCGAATCCTTTATGGTTATAAGGATAACAGCACACCGACCTTAGCACCCGTAACCCGACTTCAATTTATCCGGCTACTTCCTTCAGCGATTCTTCGAATATGGACAGACAAGTATCGACCTCATTGGAGGTTACGCTCAGGGAGGGAGAAAACCGGATACTGTTTTCGCCGCATCCCAACAGGAGCAATCCTTTTTCAAAGCTTTTCTTAATGATGCTCCCTTTCCAATCGGTGGCCGGCTTTTTGGTATGTCGGTCCTTCACCAGTTCAACGGCCACCATCAGCCCCTTGCCGCGTACATCGCCCATACATTCAAATGTCGCTTGCATCTTTCGCAGGCCCTTTTGTAGCCGTTCGCCCTGGTTGACGGCATTTTTCATCAAATTATTCTCGAGCAGTTCAATCGTCGCCATTGCCGCCCGGCACGAGAGCGGATTGCCGCCGAACGTGGATGCATGCGAGCCGGCCTCCCAATTCATGATTTTAGCATATCCGCCGTAACCCCGAAGTGCTCCATCGCAAACATCTTTCCGGTGCGCCCCATGCCGGACTGAACTTCATCGGCGACATACAGGATGCCGTACTTTTTTGCGATTTTGTAGAGTTCCTTATGGAATCCCGGCGGCGGTACGATATAGCCGCCCTCCCCCTGAATGGGCTCTACAAATATCGCCGCCACTTCCTCGGCCGGCACTGTTGTTCGAAAAAGCGTATCTTCAACCCAGTCAACGCAATACAAACCACATTTAGGATAGGTGAGATTATAAGCGCAGCGATAACAGTACGCATACGGGATATGGGTGATGCCCGGCACTAAGGGATTGTAATGTTTTTTCTGGATCGTTTTGCTGGCGGTCAATGATAACGCCCCCATGGTGCGTCCGTGAAAGGCGCCGAAAAACGCGATGTTCAGTTCTCGTTTGGTGTGCCAGCGTGCCAGCTTAAAGGCGGCTTCAACCGCCTCAGCACCGGAGTTGCCGAAATATACCCTTTTGGTGCCTCTTCCGGGAGCCAGACCTGCCAGTTTTTCGGCCAGCAGGATCTGAGGGGTATAGTAAAAATCCGTGCCGGACATATGCAGCAGTTGTTTGGCTTGCATCTGAATGGCCTTGACCACCTGAGGATGGCAGTGACCGGTAGAGTTAACGGCGATACCGGCCGTAAAATCAAGAAAGATGTTACCGTCGACATCATGAACCCATAACCCTTTGGCTTTGTCGACAACCAGAGGATAGACTCGCGTGTAAGAAGGAGAGACAAAGGACTTGTCAAGCTTGATCAATTTTTTTGCCCGTGGTCCGGGCAGCGAGGTTCGAATTTGCGGTAATTTCATCGGGATTCCTTTCTCAAATCAGACTTTAGATGGGTTCAATTACAACATCAGTTTAATTGTTTAGGTTCTGAATTTACTAGCGTATCTCCATTCTCTTTGAACGTCAAGCATTGTAAAACTTATGTAAAAGCGTTGTACCCGTGTTGACACGCGCTAACATAACTTTATAGACTAGAAAGAAATGCCTAAATTCAGATCTCGTCATTTCGATTATACTTGGGCCACATCAATTGGGCAAAACCGCTACACCAGTAGTCGGCCAAGATGCTTGATACTGGATATAAGAGGTATACTGCCGATTATATAATTACAATAAGAGCGACACGCACCAAAAGTGGCTCTCTTATAAGGAATAAAACAGCTTTTTGCCAGACCCGGATAAGCCGGAATTTGCAATTATCGTTAGATCATCTGTGAAATTCCAATGCGGTTTAAAATCGGCAGCATACCTTAAATCGTCATTCTTCAATCTTCAATCATTTGGAGGAGCCTTCGAATGCAGACTGTCAAAATCATATGTTTATTCCTGCTACTGACACTGACCCCCGCCTGTTTGTGGGCGCAACAGGCAGATCACATCGGGATCCGCAAACAAGCACAAAAAGCCTTTCAGGACGGCAACTGGAAAGAAGCCTATCAATTATATCGCAACTTATGCCTTGAGGTGACCAATGAATCAAACATAGTCGGAAATGATCTGCTTCAGGCATGGTACTGCCTGCGCAACTTGAACCGTCTGAGCGAATTCGACGGCTTCCGCCAAGATGTGATTGCAAAACACCGTGATAACTGGCGTCTACTCCAAGCTGCGGCCAGAAGTTACCACCAAAACAACCACTGGGGCTATATGGTGGCCGGCGAATTTCTCCGTGGCGCCCATCGCGGCGGAGGCAGGTATGTGAATTCTATCCAACGCGATCGGGTAAGGGCCATGCAGCTGATGGACCGCGCCCTGAATCTGTCCTTTAAGGATCCGGCAAAAAACGAAGTCGCAAACTTCCACCTCGAGTTTGCAGATATTATTCGTCAATACAGCGGTTACAATCAGGAATGGCGGCTTCAGTATTTAACCGATTTGACCGGCTTGCCCGATTATGAACCCGGCCACGGGTATGAATATAGCCGCGTCCAAGGAGCGCCGGTGGACACGCAAGGCCGTCCCGTCTTTCACCAGGTACCTGAAAGTTTCGAATCGGCAATATCAGACGGTCAACGCTGGCGCTGGCTGCTGGCAAAGGCTGCCGAGCTGAACCTCAACCTCGAATCCCGGGTCAAATATACCTTCGCATCTTTTCTTCAGCAGCAGTTCGGGGTTCAAACCCTGTCATCTTATGGCCATTATTTTGCACCCCGTCTGCAGCAGGGCAATTCGGATTTAAAAAGCGAAGCGCTCAGTCCGTACGAGGTTCATACCTTAACCGACACCGAAACCCTTGCCAAATTGGCAATCGGTGTCAAACGCTTCCATCTGCCTGAGGAATTCAACCATATCAGGTTGTTCAAGCAGATCGTTAAAAGCCCCAACCAGGGCTATGCCGATGATGCCGCCAGAGCGTTGGCTCAAATTTATGAAAACCGCAGGTTATATTCGCAGGCGGTGGACTATTGGAAAATATATCAACAATACCATAAATCCGAGGCCCAGCGACACATCGATCAAATCATCGAAAACTGGGGGGTTTTTGAACCGGTCGGCGTCCAGCCAGCCGGACATTTACCCACCGTTGAATATCGCTTCCGCAATGGCACGCTGCTAAATTTGAAGGCGTACCGCATCCGCATCAAGCCCCTGATTGAGGATGTAAAGGCCTATATCCGATCCAATCCCTGGCACTTGGACTGGCACCGGGTGAAAGTCAACAATATCGGCTGGCGGCTGGTGCATGATAATCAAATCCGATACGTCGGCACAAAAATGGCGGACTGGGACCTGAAGCTGGACCCGGATAAAAGACACTGGGATCGGCGTGTCACCATCAAACTTCCCAAAGCCCTGACTCAGGCCGGTGCCTACCTGCTGGTGGCAGAAATGCAAAACGGCAATAGCGCCCGCGTTATAACCTGGGTCAGCGACACGACGATCATAAAAAAGCCCCTTGACAAACAGGTGCTGTATTACGTCGCGGATGCGGTCAGCGGCAAACCGCTTGCCGGGGCCACCATTGATTTTTTCGGCTACCGCGCCCAACAAATTAAGGGAAAAAATCGCTATCGAATCCGGCATAACGCTTTTTCGCGCCGGACAGACGAAGACGGCCGGATCATCCTGTCGCCGTCGGAGATGGCAAGCAATCTGAACTGGCTGGCCACCGTCAGCGCTGAGGATCGCATGGCATTTTTGGGCTTTTCCAGTATCTGGTTTCCGAACTATTACGATCGCGAATACAATCAGACCAAAACCCTGATCATGACCGACCGGCCGGTATGCCGCCCCAAACAGAGCGTCCGCTTTAAGCTCTGGGTGCGGCATGCCAAATACGACAAAGCGGATTCATCCAATTTTGGCGGTCAACGCTTTACGGTCACGATGTATAATCCGAAAAACGAGCAGGTCTTTTCACAGTACATCCAGGCGGATGATTACGGCGGGCTGGAA
>CAMYLH010000180.1 GCA_947259065.1 uncultured Desulfobacterales bacterium | reverse complement strand
ACCTTTGGAGTGCCATGAAACCGATACGATCGTTAGATCAATGGGATTCGTATATGATCCAGGTCTGGGCCAGGGGTTCAACGTTCCGGGTTGAAAAAACCCAGACAGCTCGTATGAAAGGGATCATGTCTTCATCTGATTATAAATCCGTTTCACTCAATGGGGTATGATGGGTATGCCGGATTTTGATTAATATTGTGAGCAGTATCAAGCGGTTGTAACCTTTGAACCTTGAACCCCGAACCCGGAACCATTCAGTTATGAATAATATACCTTCTTACAGACTTATTCAACTTACCACCTGCTTTTTGTCTTGAAGGTAACGGACCAACCCGGTTCGAAGGCCGGCGCCCAGAATGAAAATACATTGTAGGATCGTTTATGCTTATGGTAATGTTTGTTAATCACCTTATGGCGGTAACGATCTTGTCTATGAACCGGTCTGTGATACTTATGACGATGCTTAAAAGCGTGCCTTTGGGCTCTATGAACAGCCCGATGACGGTTATAATGTTTTTTGTAATGCTGCCGATTCCCTCTGTAGCTAAAGTGAGACGGTTCTTGGTATCCACGGCTCCGGTCATGCGTAGTGCGGATTTGATTATCCCTGCCTTGACGATGATGCCGGTTTTTTGCGCCATCCGCCCAGGAAGCACCTGAAAATAAAAAAATTATCGCTGCCGTCATCACACTAATTTTCAGTAGTTTTACTTTCATTGGTTCGTCTCCTTTTTGTTTAGGATTTGTTCATTTAGACGAATGACCGGCTGAAATGGTTTACATTTTTTTTTGAAGACCGCCCTTAGACAAGTCGCCATCTAATTTACTAAAATAACTATAAATATTCCTTTCGAAATTTAGCACGTGAACGGCAAAATTATGGATCCGGAGCAAATTCTTTCTTCAAGCGACCTGCTTGTAAAAATAGAAACCGTTTGCAAACGGCACTTTTCTGCTGAAAACGATCAAAACGAATGCTACCTTTATGTAATCGACAGCCTTAAGGCAGATAACTTTAAACGCCTGCGGGCTTTCAAAGGCAAAAGCAAATTAAATACCTACCTTTATTCCCTGATCAACTCCCTTGTTATCGACTTTAGGCGTAAACAATACGGCCGCAGGCGTATTCCTGCCGGGGTGTCAAAGCTCGGCAAATGGGCTGAAACGGTCTACCGATTTGTGTGCTGGCAAAAATTTAGCTTTGATGATGCCTACGATTTTCTTAGAATCGATGGATTGTACACTGCATCCTATAATCAATTCATCAAAGAAATTGAGCCGATCAAAAAAGTGCCTTGCCGGGAAAATCCAGCTTTTCATTCCATAGATGAAACTCGTGAAAGCGCTTTAATGAATATCAACGATGAAGGCGCCAATCCTCTGGAGTTTTTGATCCAAAAGCTTGACCGGGAAAGACGCATCAAAGCGTTAAAGGTTATCCGGGAAACGACTGCAAAGTTGTCGCAAAACGATCAGCTTCTGGTCAGGCTTGTCTATGGCTCCGACCAGTCGGTGCCCGCAGCTGCCAAGGTAATCGGCCTTGCGACATCGACTGCCAGAAAACGCCTGAAACGTCTTTTGACAAAATACCGGGAAAGATTGCTGGCGGAGGGTATCCGCGAACCGTAACTCCTAAAATTGCATTAGAATAAAATGTCCGTCTAAATATATAGAGGTCAATAATGGGTAAATGGATGAAAAGAACGATAAACCCGTCAGATGTGCCGGAATCCGAAGACCATATTCTTGTCGAGGATCTGGCGCGCCTCGCAGAAGGAGCTGTCGATGCAACAGAAAGACAGCACTTGATCGGTCATCTCAACCGGTGTCGAAGATGCTTTCAAATCCTCCAGGAAACCCTTAAGGACGTGTCGGCCGAAACGTCCATGCAACCTGTATCTGTTCCCTGGTGGAGAACCGGAATGTTCTATGCTCTGGCGTTCTCCATCGCACTGGTTTTAATCATCGGCGGCCCCCTTGCAATTAAACATTGGACCCAACGCTCTCCGGTCATTTTGGCCTCGCTGGATTTGGATCAAGCTTTAAAGGATATCCTGCTCGAAGATGATACCCTCAAGTGGGAAAAAAAAGAGCGTGTAAATCGTCTGTTGACTGCTTTGCAGCAAAGAGGGCTTGAGGTGAAAGATCTGGATCTGGTTTTGCTTTCGAAACCCTACTATCAGAAAAAAAGCCTGTTCGGCCCTAAAGAGGTCCTTCATATTCGTATCGACAATGGGGTGGCATATTTGGAGGTCAAGGAGAACGACTGACAGTTGTCGTTGAGTTACAGTGATTAAACAACTGGCATTATCCCAGTTGAACACGCAATTTATTGGAGACCCTCCGGGAGCCCCTCGATTAAACACTGTTGTTGGCTTTCATTCGACTCCAGGCCTCCCAAATTACATCTTCCCGATAAATCTTACCGCAAAGCACCCCGAATTTCCTAACATATTAAAAACTAATCCACATCATTGACGGGGAAATCCACAACCGGCGAGGCTCACAGTCGCCCTAACAGACATACCTGTCGGTAAATTGACGTCTCACCTGTCTCTGAACGTCAAGGAATTGTTGGGAATGTCAAATGATCTCGCTTCTTCTATGCTTCTGCGGGTTGCCGGCTTTAATTTAAAATTTAAAGATATTTATTATCCCATTGAATTTATTTGTTTTATTATTCGTGATGATAGAATTCAAAAACTCATGAAAGTTGGCCTGCTGCTTGCAGAACAACCAGCTTAGATCTTTACGGAGTTGGAGAAATTCATCGTTATGAAAATTTATCAGATCGGATTAATATTTGCTTTGGTTTTAGGACAAGCGGTTGTGACCACAGCAAAAACAGTGCCTCAAAGTTTGCAAACAAACCCTTCACTGCCGATTCAACAGATGCCTTTCTCAGAGGAAGAGCTGTTAAATGCGTCTCCCTTTGATCCCGCCGTCCAAAAGCAAACATTTTATGCCGTGGCAAAAATAATGCACATCAAGCGATTTAACCCTGAGCTTGCTTTGCCGGCAGTGATTGTGAACACAACTATTCCGGTGGAGAAAATTTCTGAATACGTCGGATTTGATCTTGGATCAAATCAAATCCATTATTTTAGCTATTTAAAGAACACCATTCTGCTGTCCGAAGAAGCCAGAGTTCACAATCTAGCCCACGAGATGACGCACTATTTTCAATTTTACTATCAGCTAAAAGGTGATCTTAAAAATATGGTCATTGATCCGGAACCAGAAGCCGTAAGAGTACAGTTTTTATTTAGAGCCGACCATAATTCTTTTGCCGCGCGTGTCTATTTTTAGACAGCCTTTGGTTTATTACTTGTATAGCCAATCTATGATTAAAGATGATCAAGATGGCGGAAAAAACTTAACATCACTTGCGAAACACTCGCTACCACATTAATAAATGCCAGTCCTTCAAAACCATCACGGATCCGGCCTCAAAACCGGCCCGCATGCCACTACCTTGAAGAATGCCCCAAAGATTTATTTTCCCAAGAGCGGATGACATATATTTCGTCACAGGATTCATCAATCGGGATTTCCAAACAGACCATTAGCTATGCTTAACCATGTTGTTTCTGCGACATTGGGGTTCGCTCAACTCAAGTCATATTCGCATTTCTAAACATTTTACTATCCCAATTATTTCAAATCCTTTTGACACCTTATTACCCGCTGACCGCAAAAAGATTTTGTAAATTTTGACCTACCTTTACGAGCTGTCCGTCTAATAAGTTTGAAAGCAACTCAATTCTTTTTAAAATTTAAAATTCTCAATTTAGGTGCAAACCCAATTCTTGCCAGGAGAGACACTATGCACACAATTACGAGGACTCATTCCGGAAGGAACGGGCGAAAGCGGCTACTGTGCCGACTGCTACTCTTTCTAACCGTTTTCGTTATCAGCGGAGGGGAAATTTTGGCGGCGGCAACTAGATCCCCGACCATCCGACTGTTTCCGACCACGGTCGTCGAAAACATTAAGCATACCGGTGAGGCTGCCAAGGCCATGGAGGCGGACCTTCAGGGTGTAATCGATCGCCTGAATCAGCAGGAAGAACTTTACATGGCCAGCAAATGCGAAGGGGCTCAAGCGGAACCGGGCTGCAGCGAGATCGCTGCTCAGCTCAGCCAGACTTATCTGGAGATGTTGAATCTGATGGATGCACGCCTGCCGGTAATGGAGGATTCCGTCAGAGCCACCGGCACCAGCCTGGAAAAACGGATTCGCAAAGAACTTGGACACAAAACCACACCGAGAGGCTTACAGAAGCTGCTTGATAGAACACCACAAAAGCCGGCCGGGGCAACTCGCTACAAGCGGCCTTCGAGAAGATTAAGCGAAAAGTTCAGGCAATATTATAACCTTGTGGCGATGAGGCCGACAGCGGATTCGAGTGGCTCCCTTGCCGCAGTCGCCGCTGAAATTTACCTGGATACCCAGGAAGTGCAGGATCTGATTGCTCTGACACGCGATGAAATCAGCCGCGCCAAGCTTATGATCGATCTCGACCAGGCATACGGGATCATTACGCCGGAAATGTTTGAGATGGTTGATCAGGTCAAGACGATTTTATTTGGGGAATCCGGTGAAGCCGGCGCTATTCCTGGCCCCCCGCCGGGAAGCATCAAAGCAGAATATCAAAGCCCTTTGGAACAGTAAGTCTGAAAAGTTCGCTTCGCTCACAAATGGAGGTAAATCATCATGATGCGCCCGTTAAAAAAAATCTATTTTTACAAAAGCCTGCTTTTGATTATGTCCATTCTCGCACTTCTGATGTTGTCGTGCGAGAATCGCAGATATTTGAAGCCTTCCTGCACGCTGCCCTCAGGAGTGGATCTTGAAGAGGCTTTGGACCATTCCAGAAAAGACCTCGGACATTTGGAATGCGAGACCATGTTTGACAGCTACTTTGCAAGGCTCATTGAAGTTGCCAAACGCGATCCGGACATGGAAAACAAACGCCGATTCAGTGAATTTCTGGAATGGGCTCATGATCAGGGTATCATCGATAAAATTCAGGCCCGAAGCTATTACAACCGATATTTCAACACCACGTTCATGTCTCTGCCGGATGATTATAATGTTTGTTCCTCCTGTAGCGAGGAAGCAAAAGAAAACATTGAGAATCAAATGGAAAATGAGCTCAGTCAGAAAGAAGAAGGCCTGTTGAAAGTCTGCCGGGATAAAAATGCTTATTACGCCGCTTCGGATCAGTATAATTCGATTCTGCTGCTGCTGGACGCTACCTGCAGGTCGTGCCGGAATTGAAAATAACGTCAATGTTGCAACATTAGGGTAAATTGAAATTTCTATGCTTTTTGCGGCCATTCTCTTGGATAGCCGCATGGAATGATGGCCTTTGGCTCGCAGAGCCTACGCCTCGGA
>CAMYLH010000179.1 GCA_947259065.1 uncultured Desulfobacterales bacterium | reverse complement strand
TCCAGCTGAATGATTTCATCTTTCTGATCAAAGGAGATGGCTTTATTTTTACACACTTTTTCACAAATTCGGCATTTTCCTTTGGTAAAATAGCGGCAGTGTTCTTTATCAATGGTATATACCAGGGGAACCGCCTGAGGGTAAGGGATGTAGATCGCTTTGCGCTGGTTCAAATCCAAATTAAAGGGATCAGACACCTTGCTGGGGCACTTTTCAGCGCAGATGTTGCAGGCGACACACTTTTCCGGATCTACTGACCGGGCCTTCTTTTTAAGCGTCAATTGAAAACGACCGGGTTCCCCGTCCACACTGAGGACCTCGGTATAGGCCAGAATCTCAATATTCGGATGATTGGCCAATTCCGCCAGCTTGGGTCCCATCATGCAGGAGGAACAATCGTTGGTGGGAAAGGTTTTATCGAGCTGGGCCATGACGCCGCCCACATTCGGCTTTTCTTCTATGACATGCACCTTGAAGCCGGAATTGGCGATGTCCAGGGCGGTCTGAATGCCCGCTATGCCACTGCCCACAATGGTGATTGATCCGATTTTTTCTGTGTTTTGCGTCAATTGACCTGTGTCCATTAGTTGTTCATAGCCCCAGTTCCCGCAGCAGGGAAAATGGATCGGTGATATGACGGGAGAGCCATCTATTCACTCCCTTTGCATCATTTGCAAGTCCGATCAGCTCGGTAAAATAATAAACCGGCATCGAAAAACGTTTTCCCGAATCGGCCTGTATCTTTTCCTGGTACATGTCCAGATTCGCCTGGCACATCTGGCAGGAAACCACAATAGCCTGGGCGCCGACCCGTTGGGCCATGTCGAAGAGCTTGCCCACCAATTGAGTGACGATATCCAGGCGCGAAAGCGCCTGGCTCGCGCCACAACAGTCGGTTTTAAAAGGCCAGTCGATGGCACCGGCGCCAAGATTGTTGACAATTCGATCCAAAGCTTGCGGATCTTCAAAGTTTTTGGCTTCCGTGATTTCAGGCGGACGATTCGCCATGCAGCCGTAATAACAGACAACTTTTAAACCTTCGAGTGGTTTTTTGACATGTGTTGCGGTCGTTGCCAGCATCTGTGGGGTGGCAAAGAAATCAGCGAGATCCCAAATCTGCGGCAAAGGTTTTTCAAGTTTAAGCGGGTATCGTTGCCGATGATCTCCCTGCAGCGTCCAGGCGCCGGTTTTTAATCGATTAAAGCACATGGGGCAGGGAACGAGTATGTCCCTATGCGGCAGTCTGGCAGCCAGATTGAGGGTTCGAGCTGCCAGCCCGATGCTGGCCCGGTGATCAACGCTGTGAGCCGCCGTTGCACCGCAACAGTTCCAATCGGGAATTTCTTCCAGTTCAATGTCAAGGGTGGCGCAGACCCCGTGAATAGATTCAGCATAATCCCTTGCTGTTCCCTGCAGCGAACAACCCGGATAATAGGTTACTTTCATGGCTTTTGCCTATGTTGAGCAAGAATTTTGCGAACTTCTCTTTTGCCCTTGATTGCCGTGGGCAAGAGAGGAAATCGTCCTTTGGAAACCATCTGAAGCCCCAGTTTTATTTCATCTTGCCATGTCCCGGCTTGCCATTTATGCTTAAGTTCACCGCTTCTGAGCAAATAAGTGGGAAGGAGGGCTGTTTCGTAAACCCGTCCCCATTTTTTAATATTGTTTAAAAATGTTTCATGCAGCGTTAAAATCTGCGGTTGCGGGGAAGGCACGCTTTCCTGAACCGCCATTTCTTTGAGACAGTCCATCATCTCTGCAATTTTGACCTCATTTGGACAACGCGTGGTGCACGTCTCGCAAGCCGCGCACACCCAAATCGTACGACAACCCAATACGGCTTCCCGTTGTCCCAAAATCACCATGCGAATGACTTCATCCGGATAGAGATCCATGGCAAAGGTGACCGGGCAGCCGTTGGTGCATTTGCGGCATTGAAAGCAGGCCCCGGTTTGAAACGGCCCGACGGCTTCTATCTGATCTAAGAGGCTATAATCTGGCGTTAAGGTTTCTTGAGGCATAAAATTTGACCCTTATCTCCTGCATATGTGAAAATTTAACCCTGAACACCCTACCAGGAAAAACCTGAATGGATTAATTATGATTGAAGACTGAACTAATACAGGGTGAATTGCATTTCTGTCAAGGTGAATGAGTTTTTCTTGACTTTGATATTTTTGTCTGCAGCCGGTTTAGCTATCCATCGACTCGATTCGATAGAGGCAAAAGGACCCCAGAAACTGAATAGGTTGAAATCACCGGAGCAACTCCATACCAATCTGCCCGGTTATAGTTTCCCACTTAAGATATAATTCCTTTATTTTTCGCAGAACAATAAACTATTATAAATAATTAGAAATCTTGAACTCAGTCTCCGGTAATGGTCCGTAGCCGGGACTAAATTAAGGCTTGCATATCGATCAAAATGGTCTTAAGATATGGTCATAAAGTCAGGAGAAATAGTCATGAAAATATCTGTAAGCGAATTTAAGACAAAATGTACTAAATTTATTCGTGATGTTGAAAATCTAAATCGAACAATTGAAATTACTAAGCGTGGTAAAATTGTTGCGATCGTAACATCACCATCATTGCCTAAAAAAATTGATCCCCAGGAATTTTTGGGTTGTCTCCACGATACAGTCACCTATGCACCGGATTGGGATAGCCCTCTGGGTGAAGATGACTGGGAGGCTTGTCGATGAAATATCTTTTGGATACTAATATCTGGATTTTGATGGTTGAGAACCATCAGGGTATCCCTCCCAAAATGATGTCCACTATCATGGAGCCGGATAACTATCCATTTTATATTTCAGCTATCAGCGTCTGGGAGGTGGCAAAGAAGGTTTCCATAGGGAAGTTGGCACTTTCTATCCCTATTCGACACTGGCTCTTACAAGCCACTCGAAAGCCATTTATAGAAATTATCCCGCTATCGGTAGATATCGCTCTGGAATCCACCACACTTCCTGGGGTTTTTCATAAAGATCCAGCAGATCAGATTATTGTCGCTTCAGCACGTCAGAGCAATATGACGCTTCTAACTGCAGATCGACACATTATTTCTTATCAACATGTGAAAACCAATAATTGAACATCTCGGAATTTCTATAATTTATTTATCGCAGCTTGCGCGCCTTTTTCGCCTTAGTTTACAGCAACCCCGCCGCGGCCATGATGTCGGGAACTTTTTCTTCCTTGCCGATGGCCATGATGTGTACCCCGTCACACATCTTCTCTTCATGAATGTGCTTGATCATGCGGCCGGCAATTTCAATGCCCTTGGTCAAGGCCTTTCCCTTGGGGGCGGAGGCCAATTCATCGATGAGGTCCTGGGGCACAAATACACCGGCGATATTTTTGTTCATAAAGCGGGCCATGGGGGCGGAGGTCAGCAGAATGATACCGACCAGAATTTTAACCTCAAATTGCCGGGCATAGTCCATAAATTCCTTGAATTTATCAAGATCATAGACAGCCTGGGTCTGAATAAACTCTGCCCCGGCTTCGATCTTTTTCTCAAATTTGATCAATTGCGGTTCGAGGGGATCGGCCTCGGGCGTGACGATGGCACCGGCGCAAAATGAAACCCCGCCCTCCAGTTCGTTACCGCCGAGATCTTTGCCGTTTTCCATGATCCTGATGCTTTCCAGCAATTGACTGGAATCCAGATCAAAGACGCTTTTGGCTTGCTTATGATCGCCTAAAAGGATTGAATCACCGGTCAGGCACAAGACGTTCTGAATCCCTCTGGAGGATGCAAAGAGGAGATCGCCCTGGAGGGCAAGACGATTGCGGTCCCGGCAGGTCATCTGTAAAATGACTTCTCCGCCCAATTCTTTTACCATCAGGCAGCCGCCCAGGGATGGATATCGCATGACCGAACTCTGATGATCGGTCACATTCATGGCGTCGACCTTGTCTTTCAGAAGTTCGATGTGGTGCTTGAATTTTTCGAGGTTGGTTCCCTTGGGCGGGGCGACTTCGCTGGTAATGACAAATTTGCCGGATGCTAAAGCTTCTTTAAATGGAATAGGCATATTTGAAACCCTTTCTTTGTGACCGTTCACTGGTTCAGGGTTCAACGTTCAAGGTTAAGTACAAAAAAGGTACTAAAGATCCGAAGTCCTCGTTTCCCCCAGTGCAGTCCAGCGACGAAAATGCGACTTTGAACCCCTGAACCTTGAACCTTTGAACCGCTGCTATTTTTCCTTCTTAAAAAATCAGGACAAAAATAGTTCCCTCTGCGTTCTTTGCGCCTTTGCGGTGAATAAGGCCTATGTTTAGTTTGCTTCCAACTTCAACTTACCCGGCTTGGGCTCTCCCAGGTGATTGCGGGGCTTTTGATATTTTCTCATGGAATCCAGCCGGTCCAGATCCATGAGCCGGTTGTATATCAGGGTCCAGACACAATCCTTGTTGACATCGATTTCGCATTTTCCGTGATTGGTGCCACCGCAGGGCCCGTTGACCAGACCCTTGTGACAGTTGGTCACCGGGCAGATGCCGCCGGTCTCACCGATGATGCAGGTGCCGCACTGGGTGCAGATTTCATCGAATGTCCCGAAAGCCGTTTCTTTGCCGATGAACATCGTATTTACAGCCGGCACCACCATTTTCTTTAACTGCCGGGCGATGGTCTGAACCCCGAAAGCACAGCTGGTGATCAGCAGGGCATCGGACTGCTTGACCTGCTCGCCGAAATCGCCTAAAAATTCGCGGGTCAGGTTATCACAGGCTACCGGAACCACCGTAGTCCCGGTAATCAGCTTGCCTTTTTCGGAAAGATCTTTCTTCAATTCCCGAACTTCGGGCTCACCGCCGGTGTGTGTCAGGGTGACGCAGGTGCCGCAGCCGATGATGAAAATCCGGTTTAATCCTTTCAGAAGTCGCTCAATTTCTTCTTGCGATTTTTTTTGTGTGATGGATCGAATCATACGCCATTCTCCTCTTTTTCCAGATCACAGCGGAGGCATCGCACTGCCTCGCGGCGGCCTTCCTCCTCAGTGAATCCTTTTTCAACTTCCCGAAAATCTTTGATGCGTTTGCGGGCATCTTCGAACTCAACTTCGACCCGCGGTTTGTCTTCCGTGCTTTCTTCTTCAAGTGCCAGCCCCGTCGTCGTGTGACGGGCGGACTTTTCATCCGGAATATACACCGGGCTGTCGTCACCGGTCAGGTACTTGTTAATGGCGATGGCGGCGCGTCGGCCGGAAGCAATGGCGCGGATCACAAATGTCGGGCCGGTGGTAAAGTCACCGCCGGCAAACACGCCCGGCACATTGGTGGCCAGTGTGTTGGTGTCCACCACCAGGGTTCCCCAGAGTTCGCGCTCCAGCTGGCTGTCGGCGTCCAGAAAGGACATGTCGGCGGCCTGGCCGATGGATATAATTACGTTGTCGGCA
>CAMYLH010000178.1 GCA_947259065.1 uncultured Desulfobacterales bacterium | reverse complement strand
CGATTATACAAAAAAAGCTACTTGACCAATTGGCGAAATTCGGGAGGCGTTTTTTATGTCAAGAGACGTGTCGTTTGTGTTTAATGGAAATAAAATAAATATGGTCGTCGAGGATCATTGGACTTTGCTGCATATGATTCGCGAAGAACTCGGATATACCGGCACCAAGGAAGGCTGCGGCAGCGGAGAGTGCGGCGCCTGCACGGTTATGGTCGATGGAGATGCGGTGAATTCCTGCCTGTATCTCGCCGCTGAAATCGACGGCCGTGAATTGCTGACGATTGAAGGACTGGCTTCCGAAGATGGGACGCTGCATCCGATCCAAAAAGCATTTGTTGAAAACGGCGGCATTCAATGCGGGTTTTGCTCGCCGGGAATGATTCTATCCACCAAAGCGCTGCTGGACGTCAATCCCAATGCCAATGAAGCGGAAATCAAAGACGCCATCGCCGGAAATCTTTGTCGATGTACCGGCTATGTGCAAATCATAGACTCGATTAAGTCCGTCAGCGGTTACTACAGGCAGGAAGAACCGCATGTGGTGGCCTGGAAGACGGACGAGGGTGACCGGGGGGAGTGATGCCTGAAAATTGAAGAATGAAGATTGAAGAATGAATATTTAAGGAAAACTGTCGTTTTAAAATGTGCTGAAGCGATTTTTTATAGCATCAATATGGCTTTTAGTCTGTGGGATCCCGTTAGCGGGAGAATATCGCATTAGCCACCTAATATCAAAGTCTATTCCGGCGGAGAGTTACTCCCAATAAAAATGACAGAGCGAAGCGACATCCACGAATCTTCAATCTTCAATTTTCAATAAGCAACTCCGGCCTGGCCGGATATCGGTTATAGCCTTTGAACCTAGAACCTTGAACCCTGAACGGACAGTTTAGGAAGGAGAAGTACTGATGCAAGATTTGTGTTCAGTTGGAAAGAGAATCCCGAAAATCGATGCCGTCGACAAGGCAACCGGTCGTGCCCAATATATACAGGATTTAAAGCTTCCCGGGATGCTCTGCGGTAAGATCCTTTACAGCAAATTTCCCCATGCCCGCATCGCTAAAATGGATACATCCAGAGCCAAAGCACTGCCGGGAGTTCGGGCGGTGATTACCGGGGAAGATATTCCTGAAATAAAAATGGGCGTCTATAAGGACAACCGGCCGCTGAAGGCAGGCAAGGTGCGCTCTTATCGGGATGAAGTCGCTGCGGTGGCTGCCGTCGACCTTGAGACTGCCGCAGAAGCGTTGAAGCTGATCGAGGTTATCTATGAGCCCCTGCCCGCTATTTTTGATCCGGAAGAGGCCATGCAGGAAGGGGCCGCCCTGGTGCATGAAGAACATAAAACCAACGTTCTTAGAATGCCCTGGAAACTTCATTACGGAGATGTGGCGGCCGCCAGAAAGAAATCAGCCTATGTGGTCGAAGAACGCTTCAGTACTACCTGGGTAACGCACTGCTGTATGGGTACCAGCGGCGCCATCGCCGAGTTTGATCCGGCCAACAACCTTACCATATATACCAACACCCAGATCCCTTCTCTGGCCCAGAAGGATTTTCTAGGCGCCCTCAAGTCCATGGGACTCAAGGACCGGCGAGTCCGGGTCATCAAACCCTGCATCGGCGGCGGGTTTGGCAGCAAACTGGACACCTATGCCTACGAGTACATCGCCATTCTTCTTTCTTATTACACCCGCAGACCGGTGAAAGTCGAATTTGATCGGGCCGAGGAATTTATAGCCACCTCCACCCGCCAACCCACCATCGCCCGTATCTCCCAGGGATGTGACAAAAAAGGCAAACTGCTTTTCAGAGATATCTCCATGATACTGGATAACGGCGCTTATACCTCATGGGGCGCCACGACCCCGTCGGTGATGATGATGCCCATTACCAGCCTTTATCGGGTGCCCAATGTGCGCTATGAGGCCAAATGTGTCTACACCAACAACACCTATTCCCAGGCAATGCGCGGATACGGCAATCCCCAGGCTACCTTTGCCATCGAAAGCACTATGGACATGCTGGCGGAAAAAGCGGGCATCGATCCCATTCAGTTTCGCCGGATCAACGCCAATAAATCCGGTGATGTCTCCCCCCAGGATCTGCGCATCACTACCTGCGGATTAGAGGGGTGCATGGATTCCGTCAAGACGACCCTTGAGTGGGACCAACCCAAAAAGAAGGGTGAAGGCGTCGGCATGGCGTCGCTGATTCATGTCGGCGGCGGCGCCAGGGTTTACAAGTCGGATGGCTGCGGGACGATCGTCAAAATGGATGATTTCGGCAAAGTCGATCTTTTCACCGGCGCCACCGACATGGGCCAGGGAGCGGATACCATTGTCGCTCAGATTGTGGCTGAAGAGCTCGGTCTGCAGGTAGACGATATTCATGTGATTCACAGCGATACGGATGTATGCCCCTGGGATGTGGGTGCCCATGCCAGCCGGACCACTTTTATCGCCGGGAATGCCGCTCTCGGCGCGGCCCGGAAAATCAGAGCCCGCTTACTTGAGCTGGGTGCCAAGCAGCTCGAAGCACCACTGGAAAAACTGGTTTTACGTGATCGCTGTATCGTTGACAAAGATGATCCGCAAAAGCGCATCCATTTCAGTCATGGGGGGCAGATGCTGATGGCCGAATACTTCTATGATCCGACCAATGAGAATATGGGCAAGGATTTTAAAGGAAACATGTCGATGACATACACCTTCGGTAGCCATGGCGTGCGGGTCAAGGTGGATGAAGAAACCGGCAAGATCAAAATACTGAACTATGTGGCCGCCCACGATGTCGGCAAGGCCATTAACCCCATGCTCCTGGAAGGACAAGTGTATGGCGGCGTGATGATGGGCATCGGCTATGCCCTTACCGAGCAGGTTGTTCTGGAAAAAGGCGAGAACATGAATCCCAACTTCAGGGATTACAAAATCCTGACTGCCAAAGATGTCGTTCCCATCGAGGCGCCCGTACTCGAGACTTACGACGAGGACGGTCCTTACGGCGCCAAAGGGATCGGAGAACCCGGCTGTGTGCCGACGGCGCCGGCGGTGGCCAATGCGGTTTACGACGCTGTTGGCGTGCGCATCAAAGATCTGCCGCTTACGCCGGAAAAGGTGCTGGCGGCACTCAGGGAGAAAAAGGGGTTGGATCTCTGTGGGCAGGAGCTTGGAAATGAAGATGCCGACGCTTGCATTATCGAGGAATAGAGAGAAATCTGAGACACCCGTGCTGAAAGGATTGAACGACACGCGGAGCAAGCGCCTGCGCTGCGCGAGCGAAACTACCTTTCGAAATTCTGCTGTTCAGCGGTTCGCTGTTCAGCAACTCGGAGTCTCATACAAGCACTTCTGCTGGCCTGAACGGTGAACTTTGAACCTGTGAACGCTTACTTAACTTCTAACCTGATAAAAAGGAGGATCGAAAAATGAAACAAGGTACTGGATTTCTTATTTTGGGAATTTTTGTGGTAACCGCACTTTTTGCAGCGTTTGTCCCGGTTTGCGCCACAGCCGGGCCGATCAAACTAAGCTATGCCAATTTTCCGCCGGCACCAACCTTTCCATGTGTTCAGATGGAGCGCTGGAAAAAAGAGGTAGAGAAGCGAACCAATGGGAAAGTGGTTGTGAACACGTATCCGGGAGGGACGTTGCTTGGGGCCAAAAACATGATGGATGGTGTAATCGCCGGCCAGGCCGATATCGGCAACCTGAGTATGGCGTATCAGCCGGGCCGCTTTGTCGTCACCAATGCGACCAGTCTGCCCCTCGGAATACCCAATGCACGCAAAGGTAGTCTTGTGTTGTGGGATGTGTGGGAAAAGTATCAGCCGGAAGCATTCGCCAAGGTAAAAGTCCTGGCCATGTTTACCACTGCACCGACGAACATTATGTCCAAGGTTCCCGTCAGGACGCTGGAAGATCTTAAAGGACTGGACTTGAGGGCATCCGGCGGAGCCGCCCAAGTTCTTGCCGCCTGGGGGGCGAATCCCGTCGGCATGCCAATGCCGGCTACGGTTGAAGCCTTGCAAAAAGGAGTGGTTAAAGGGCTTTTTTCCTCGCTTGAGGTGATGAAGGATTTCAAGTTTGCCGAAACCTGCAAATATGTGACCATAACCGACACGGTTATTTATCCCTTTGCGGTGGTCATGAACATGGACAGCTGGAAAAAATTGCCCCAAGATGTGCAAAAGGTGATGGATGATTTGAGAGTAGAACAATCGGAATGGACGGGCACCTACATGGACAACCATGTCAAAGCCGCCATGGAATGGGCCAAAACCGAGCAGAATGTCGAAGTCATAACGCTATCGGCTGAAGAAAAGGCCAAATGGGATGCAAAGCTGGTGCCGCTCACCGAAAAATGGGCCGTCAATGCCAAGAGCAAAGGCTTTCCGGCTGATGCCATTGTCAACGATATCAAAGTTTTAATTAAAAAATAATGGAAATTTTGGAGAAAATCAGCCGGATTTTGAATCGAACGTTTATGTTGATTGCAGGTGCGTTTATGATTGCAATGATTCTGATAACCTGTGCCAACATTTTTTTTCGCATTGTTTGGGGGCCCATAAAGGGTACATTTGAACTCATGGGTTTTTTTGGGGCCGTCGCCACTGCGTTTGTTCTCGGCTATACCCAGATGAAAAAAGCCCATATATCGGTTGATATCCTTGTTAATGTTTTTTCCCAAAGGATCCGGACAGTTTTTAATGGGATTAATTATTTTGTTTGCATGATCTTTTTTGCTGTTCTCGGCTGGCAGATTTCCCGCCTGGCGACCACCATCTGGAAAACCGGCGAAGTCACAGAAACCTTAAGAATCGTTTACTTTCCCTTCACCTACGGGGTGGCCCTCGGCTGCTTTTTGCTCAGTTTGGTTCTGCTGGTTGATTTTTTAAAATTGTTTTTTACCAAAAATGGGGCACAGTAATTGGATTTGGCAATAGTTGGAATCATCGGAATCATTGTTTTACTCGCTGTGATGTTTGTCTTGGGAATGCCCGTGAGTTTTGCCATGGCAGTGGTGGGATTTTTCGGGTTTGCGTATGTCGTTTCTCTTCATGCAGCGTTGAACATGATTGCAGCGGACCTGTGGTCCACATTTTCAAAATATGGCCTTACCGTCATACCTCTTTTTATCTTTATGGGATATCTGGCTTTTAACGCCGGGATCGCTGGACGGTTGTATGACGCCGCATACAAGTGGGCGGGACATTGGCGCGGGGGGCTGGCGATTGCCACCATCGGTGCCGACGAGCTGTTTGCAGCGATCTGCGGATCGAACACAGCTACGGCGGCGACCATGGGTGCAGTAGCATTGCCGCAGATGGAAAAGTACAATTATGACACCCGGCTGAGCAGCGGCGCCGTGGTTACCGGCGGCACGTTGGGTACGGTGATGCCGCCCAGTGTGGTCCTCATTATTATCGGATTGCAGACCGAGCAATCCATTGTGAAGCTTTTTCTGGCCGGTATCATTCCAGCCATTGTCCTGGGGCTTTTATTTGTGGCGACCATTTTTGTTCTTTGCCGGCTTCATCCGGAGTTTGGCCCGGCCGGGCCGAAGACCAGTCTGAGGGAAAAAGGAAAGGCCCTTTTTGGCGTTATCGAAGCCATCACCATTTTTGTGCTGGTCATCGGTGGCCTCTATATAGGCTTATTTACACCGACAGAGGCCGGAGCGGTCGGCGTGTTTTTCACCCTGGTCGTCAGTGTTGCTACCCGCAGGTTAGCCTGGAAAGGGTTGATGAATTCTATTGGTGAAACACTGAAAATTTCATGTATGGTCTTTATGCTGGTTGCCGGGGCCATTATTTTTGGACGTTTTCTGGCGGTAACCAGACTGCCGTTTTTAGTGGCTGATTTTGCCGCTGCACTTCCGGTGCCTCGATATGCGATCTTAGCCCTTGTGCTGATTATCTATTTGATCGGGGGCTGTTTCATGGATTCACTGGGTTTTCTGGTGCTCACAATTCCGATCTTTTTCCCGTTGGGAGTGGCCCTGGGTTTCGAGCCGATCTGGTACTCTATCCTGTTAACCATGGTAACAACCATGGGGGCCATCACACCACCTGTGGGTGTTAATATTTATGTGGTTAAAGCCCTAGCGCCCGACATCAAACTCGGAACCATTTTCCATAGTGTCTCCTTCTTTTTAGTGGCATGTGTCGTCAGTATTATCATACTGATCCTTTTTCCTCAGCTTACGTTAATTATACCCAACGCCATGCGCTGATTTCGATATTAGACCACTGCTTCCAAGGGATGGGTACGGTTTTTTTGCCGGGGACTGCAAAGCGGACGTAGTAGAATGTCAGGCAGTGGTGATCGGATGTGTCTGTTGTGATAGAGGTTAAATAGAAGTGATCAAGTCAATGAACATTGCCTGGTGGGTAAAGCGCTGGAGCGAGCTGCATCCGCATAAAACCGCCATCATTTTCGAAGGCAGCCGTATCAGCTATCTGGAACTGCATCAGAAAGTCAATTTAGCCTGTTGCTGGCTCCAGGGCCTTGGAATTGTAAAAGGAGAGCGGGTAGCGGTTATGCTGAGCAATTGTCCGGAATTTATAGAACTCTTCCTGGCCTGCTCGAGGCTGGGAGCTATTTTTGTGCCGATTAACTACCGTCTGGCAGCGCCAGAATTGGATTTTACACTGTCCAATTCGAGCCCCAGACTGTTTGTTTTCGGAGACGAATCTTCTGAGACCGTATTAAAACTTAAGCGGGACAACCGACGACCTCAAATGCTGCTGGCCACCATTCCCGCATGCTCTGTTAGCGGCGATTTCATGGATTATCGCAGCGAGGTGGCAGCGTTTAACGGTCAGCTGCCCATTTTTTCTGATTTATTGTCATCGGCTGCTCCGGAAGAGCCCCATGTGATCATGTACACTTCAGGCACCACCGGACAACCTAAAGGGGCGGTACTTTCCCATCGTAAAACATTTTTTAACTGCCTAAACGCTGATATTTTTTTTAAACTTCATTTTGATGATATGATGCTGATCGTCTTACCCCTGTTTCATTCCGGTGGCTTGTTTATTCAGGCTTCGCCGGTGATTTACAAGGGAGCAACCATTGTTCTTCATAAAAATTTTGACCCACAACAGACCTACACAGATATCCGGCAATATCAGGTGTCTAAATTCCTGGGTGTGCCTACGGTTTATAAATCATTGGTCAAGGCTGCATCGGAGCACCGGGCCGATATTCCATCATTGAAGGTATGCGCGATCGGGGGCGAAAAATTGACCTCGGAACTCATGGTGCAGTTCAAAGAAGCCGGGTTTTCATTACGCCAGATAATGGGGCAGACCGAGACGTCAATTCTTTTGTGGGCTCATGAGGAAGATGTGGCGCGCAAACCGGGCTCATTGGGTAAACCCGTTTTTCATGCGGAAGTGCGAATTGTTAATCGCAAGGGGCGTCCATGCCAAACCGGTCAGGTGGGGGAGATCGTCGTTCGCGGCTCGATCATGATGACGGAATATTGGCGGAACCCGGTTAGAACGAAAGAAACGATCAGAGACGGATGGCTGCACACCGGCGATCTGGCCCGCATGGATGAAGACGGTTATTTCTATTTTATAGACAGAGCCAAGGACATGTTTATATCCGGGGGTGAAAATGTCTACCCGGCGGAAGTTGAAAGGGTTTTGAGACATCATCCGGCCGTTGAGGACATTGCGGTCATCGGTGTTCCTGACGAAACCTGGGGTGAAGTGGGTTATGCGTTGGTGATACCAAAATCGGGAAAAACCCTCAAAGCCGAAGATTTGATGCGCTCTTGCGATGGACAACTGGCACGTTATAAATGGCCCAAGAAAGTTCTGTTCTTCAGCGATTTTCCTTACACGGCTCTCGGAAAAGTGCGAAAAACAGAACTTAAAAAGCAGTACAAAGAGATGAAAGCGCCTGAATTCTTAAAACAAACAACTTCGCGTTGAGATAATGGACGAACCGCTTCCGATGGCGTTGTGATACATTAACATATCCGAACTTCGCCCAAATTTGTGATATGCTTAAAAAT